>JBDRIC010000052.1:0-2146 GCA_043816245.1 Patescibacteria group bacterium | reverse complement strand
TGTTGATTTGCATTACAAATTTATCGGCGGGACAAATGATGATGAGCCTGCTTCTGAAAATTTTATTGTTGATGATTTGCGGGAAGATATGGGTTCAATGAGAATGCCGCAAGTCACTTTGAGCACCGGCAAAAATTGTTTCTCGAATTCGGGAGATTTTAAAATCGGCTTCACGACGACAGAGGTAAACGGAATCCCGCGCGATTGGGTGAAGGTGCTGAATGAGATGAACGAGGTTTGGACGACGAGCGAATTTTCGAAAAAAGGATTTGAAAAGTCCGGGGTCAAGCCGCCGATTTTTAATATGCGGGAGGGTATCAATCCCGAGTATTTTCATCCCGATATTTTGCCGTTTGAACATGCGCACAAAGACAAGTTTGTTTTTATTTCAAATTTTGCTTGGGGTCGGCGAAAAGGAATTGAAGAACTTTTTGAAGCGTATTCGCGGGAATTTTCAAGGGGTGAAAAAGTTATTATGATCTTGAAAGTTTTGCCGAGTTATCATAATGCGAATATTCAAGAGGATATGAAAAAATTATTTTCGCGAAAAGGTGAAGCTGAAATAATTGTTTGGGATGCGGTGCTTCCGCCGTACATGCTCCCGTCGTTTTATCGTGCGGGTGATTGCATGGTGTTCCCGACTAGGGGCGAGGGCTTCGGGCTTCCGCCGCTTGAAGCTCTCGCTTGTGGTGTTCCTGTTATCACGACCGGCTATTCAGCGCAGACGGAATATTTAAAAAAGGATGGTGAGAAATTACCCGGCGTTGAATTTATCGATTTCAAAATGGGAAAGTTTGACGGCAGTGATTCGATTTATTACAAAGGTTTTGATTGGGCTTTGCCGGATGTGAAGCATCTGCAAAAGTTGATGCGAAAGGTTTTTGATAATCGCGAAAAGTACAAAGCCGACGCGCTGGAATCTTCAAAGTGGATTCGTCAAGAATGGTCGTGGGCGAAAGCTGCGGATCTCGTGATCGAGCGACTAAAGGAAATTCAAAAATAATTTTTAATTTTTTTTCTCATGAAACTTCTTTATCTTTCTTGTCATTCGATTATCGAATATGATGAAGTCAAGCTCTTTAAAGAGTTGGGAATTGATGTTTTCGCGCACGGTGCTTACCTTGACCCGAAGCGTCCCGAGGACGATAAGCGTCCGGCTCTCGACGGCGTGGCGGATTTAGAAATGATCGATATGGCGAGGAGAAACCCGAAGGAAAAAATGACGAAGGAATTTTTGGATAAATTTGATGTGATATTTTTTCATTGGATGCCAGCTTGGTTGGAATCGAATTATGAGTTTATTAAAAACAAGCTGGTGATCTTTCGGACCAACGGGCAAAGCTCGCCGGATGATGAAATTTTGCTCGGGCGGTTCAAAGCTCGTGGAGTAAAAATCGTGCGCTACTCGCCGATTGAAAAAGGGATTCCGTATTATTGCGGTGAAGATGCGATGATTCGATTCGGGAAAGACCCCGAGGAATACAAAGGCTGGACAGGTGAAAAGGAGCGAGTGATCACGGTGTGCCAAAATATGAAAGCGCGCGCGGCGTTTTGTAATTATGAAGTTTTCGAAAAAGCGACTGAAGGTTTTGATCGTAAACTTTTCGGACCGGATAATGAAGCCAGTGGCGAGTTGTCCGGTGGTTGTTTGAGCTACGACGATTTGAAAAAAGAGTTGCGAGAAAATCGGGTGTATTTTTACACTGGCACAAAGCCAGCCAGCTACACGCTGAATTTTATCGAGGCGTGGATGACCGGCATCCCGATTGTTTCGATTGGGTCGGCTCTCGGAGATCCGCATTTTTTACCCGGGCAGAAAAGTTTTGAGATTCCGTATTTGGGGAAGAGTGGGCAAGATTTTTTCGTCGCTGATGATGTCGCGCATCTTCGCGGGTTTATCAAAAGTTTGATGAAGAAGCCGGAGCTTCGGCAGGAAATTTCGGAGTGTGGACGGCTGCGGGCGATCGAGCTTTTCGGGATTGATAAAATTCGCGAGGAGTGGAGAAAGTTTTTTGTTGAACAGGGTGTGCTTTCTTAAGTTTAATTTTTTAATTTTTTATGCCATGTTTAAAGAAGAAAAAGCCGATTTCACGGCGAAAAACGGAAGGAAGCGGAGCTTCCGGTATCGTGAGGGGACGAATGATTT
>JBDRIC010000051.1:0-7447 GCA_043816245.1 Patescibacteria group bacterium | reverse complement strand
ATGATACCTTTCATTTTTAGTTGGTAGTTGGTAGTTGGTAGATAGTAGTTTGTAATTTTTTTGATGAGTTTGTAGGGAACAGGCATGCCTGTTCCACAACCGATTAATTGTGATGGTCAGCCACCTCAGCTGACCTTTCCTTTTTCGGAAAAAGAATCCCGGGCGTCGTGAGTTTAAATTCCTTCACCCTCCCCCACTTCTTCAACTTTTCAAAATCCCCCTCCAAACTCACCTCCAAACTTTTTACAATCTTGCCCGCGGTTTGCGGAATGAAGGGTTGAAGCGCGAGCGCGAGGTGGCGGAGAATTTCGAGGAGCGTCGCGAGAATTTTAGTTTTCTCCTCGCCTTCCAATTCCCACACTTTTTTCTCGCTCACAAATTTGTTCGCAAATTCGACGAGCGTAAAAATCGCAGCGAGCGTGGCGCGAAAATCAAATTCTTTTCCCATCGCGACTTCAACTTTTTGCCACATCTCGTTAGCTTTTTCCTCGCCAATTTTTTCAAAACTGCCAACTGTAAACCTGCCTGCCGGCAGGCAAGGCTGGGAACTGCCAACTGTTTTCAAAGCCATCGCCACAACTCTCGAAACTAAATTTCCCAAACCATCCGCGAGGTGAGAATTGTAAATCTCCTCAAATCTAGTTTTGCTGAAATCACCATCCTTGCCGTTTGGAATTTCGGAGAGCAGGTAATAGCGCAACGCATCACTCCCCCACTCGCGAGCGAATTCGATGGGATCGACGACATTGCCGGAAGACTTCGACATCTTTTTGCCTTCAGATGTAATGAAGCCGTGGATGTAAATTTTATTTGGCAACGGCAACTCGGCCGCAAGCAACATTCCGAGCCAAATCCCCGCGTGGAAGCGGACAATATCTTTGCCGATGACATGAACTTTTTCAGTTTCGGAGTTCAGCCACCACTTTTGAAAACTTTTACTGCTAGAGTTAACCCCCGAGATATCTCGGGGGTTAACGACTTCAGCGTGATCGGCGTAATCAATCGCGGAAATGTAATTCGTGAGCGCGTCGCACCAGACGTACATCGTCTGCGCGGAATCGCCGGGAACGGGAATGCCCCACTGCAGAGTCTCGGAAGAGCGCGAAAAAGAAACATCGTGCAGCCCCTCGCGGACGACGTTGAGAAATTCCTTCGCGCGGAAATGCGGGAGGATCTCCACTTTTTTTGATTCGAGTATTTTGAGAATTTCAGCCGAAAAATCGGAGAGTCGAAAAAACCAATTTTCTTCCTCGACTTCCTCGATCTCGGAGTTTTGATGATTCGGGCAGCGACCGGAAATCAAATCCTGTTCGCGTTTGAATTCTTCGCAGCCGGAGCAGTATTTTCCGGAATACTTCCGTTTTTCTAGCTTCCCCGCCGCCACCAGTTTCTGCCACATTTTTTGCGCCGCCGGAAAATGCCTTTTTTTGTCCGAAGTACGGATGAAATCGTCGAACGAAAGATCCAGTGCCTCGCGAAGATTTTGAAATTTTTTCGAATTCTCGTCACAAATCTCACGCGGAGTTTTTTTGAATTCCTCCGCCGTTTTTTGAATTTTGATGCCGTGTTCATCCGTGCCGGTTTGGAGACGAACGGCAGAGCCGCGCTGTTTTTCGAAGCGCGCAATCACATCGGCCTGAATAGCTTCCATCGCGAAGCCGACATGCGGAGCGGCATTGACGTACGGCAACGCAGTCGTGATGTAGAAATTCTTCATTTCGAGGATTTTAACAAAAAAAGGCGAGGACTGATTCCCCGCCTTTTCGAGTAATGAAGTTAACCCCCCAGATATCTGGGGGGTTAACGGTTTTTATTTATCTCTGCCCCAATTTCCATACTCTCTTGCCGACAATCCAAATCAATTTGAGAAATCCAAAAGTGATTGCGAGATAAAGCAGAGAGGCTGCAGCGTAAAGCGCGAAGCTCACAAGCTTCACCGAAACGAACTGCGTGAGCGAATTCAGATTCGCCACGAAGTTGCGGATTTCCTGTTTCCAGTCATTGCCGATTTGCTGCCAATCGACGAAACGCTCCTCATAAACATTCACGCGGAAAGTCGTGTTCGCGATACGGCGAAGCTGTTCGGCGCGGTTGCGCTGCACGCTTTCGATTTCTTGGTTGATGGAAATTCTTTTTTGGGCGAGCTGCTCGATCGCGTCGATTTTGAGAGTAATCAATTGAGTCAAATTCTCAACATCGCGGCTGCGCGTCGCAAGCTCCATCAATTCTTCATACGCGATCTGCGCCTCCGAAAGTGTCGCCTCAGTTTGCGCCAATTTTTGGGTGAGAGTCGCGAGTTGATCGCTCGTTCCCTCGACCGCACGTTGAATCGTGTAAATACTGGCATTCAAGTCTTCGGGATCGAGGTCTTCGAGAATCGCGAGAATTTCCTCCGCCCGCTCATTCGGAGCTTCGAAGGAATAACTGCAACTTCGCTCGCTTTCATTAGCGCTTTCGAAAACAATTTCCCTGTCTTTTTTTAAATTGAGAATCGTCGCGCAAATTTCAGTTTTGTCGCGCGTACGATAGCTCGCGGAATACTCGTGCACCTCGTAATCTTCCGCCGTCGGATCGACGATCTCGCTACCGGGAATCGGCGGGATGATGTTCCGCGAGGAAGATAAACTAAAACTTTTAGATGAAACTGATTCATTCATCAGCATTCCTCCTCCTCCGTAGCTATCATTTCCAGTGAACGGCGAGACGATTGTCCGAAGTGAAAACGAAAGAATCCCCGCCACGATCGCGAGACCGACCACGCCGAGAATGAAAAAACCGAAAACTTTACCGACCGAGCGGAAACTCCAATCGAAGTGGGTGAAAGGGTTGGACATAGTTTTGGGGTTAAAGATTTATTTCAACCTAGATATTTTACATTGAGCAATCGGAAAAGTAACAACTCAAACAAATTTCGAATTTAAAATTTCAAGTTTCAAAACAATTTTTAATGTAACAATTTTTCAAAACTTAAACATTAGAATATTTAGCCTTGTTTTAAAATTTAAAACTTAAAATTAAAAATTCTCCTCACTCCCATTCAATCGTCGCCGGCGGCTTATTGGTGATATCGAGGAAAACATTTTCCACGCCGTCCAGTTTCATCAGCTTCTTCGTAACTTCGTTCAAAAAACTTTTTGGCAATCGCGCGAAATTCGCGGTCATCGCCTCTTCTGAATTGATCGGTCGGAGAATCACCGCCTCGCCCTCTTTTTCAAATTCAAAAACTGACGCGAGTACGACTGGGAACTGCCATACTTTTGAATACAGTTTTTTTGAAATCAAAATTTTGTTCACGATCGCGTCCGCCTCCCGCGCAAGATCAATCCTCGAACAAGTAAGTTTCGTGAAACGCGTTTGAAAAATGCGCGGCGCTTTCGCAGAATTGAGACATAAAACCACGCGATTGATTTCGGAAAACTTGTTGACCGTCCAAGTCGCAATTTCATCCAGCTTCTCGAAATCGCGGATCGCGGTAAAAAGCGCGAGCGGGTGCGCGTAGCTGCGGGCATCGCCCTGCACCCCGACCGAACGAACCGGAAGCACTTTCCCTTTTATCTTCCATTTTCGATGAATCTCGGTTTCAATTTTATTCGTGGTTTTCGGCTTCTCAGATTCCCCGCAGAGAATCCGCACCCCCAGCCCCGGTCCCGGAAATGGATGTCTGTTAATCAAACTTTTCGGCAGTTTTAATTTTTTTCCGACTTCGCGAACTTCGTCTTTGTAAAGTTGCGCGAGCGGCTCGACGACTAGATTTTTTTCAATCATTGCTTCGATTTCGGGAACGCGGTTATGATGCGTTTTGATTTTGTCAGCATTCGCGGTACCAGCACTTTCAATCGTATCAGGATAAATCGTGCCTTGCCCGAGCAGCCATTCTCGCGGATTGAAACGTAACCGCTTCAAAGCCTTCCTTTGAACCTTCAAAAACACGCGCCCAATCACCCGGCGCTTCTCTTCCGGATCGGTTATGTTTTTCAAGGCCGCGAGGAAATGTCCGCTCTCATTGATAATTTTGAGATTTTCGAAACCGGCCTTTTTCAAACTTTTGTGAACTTCTTCCGCTTCATTTTTGCGAAGCAAACCGTGATCAATCATCAGTCCGAAAACATTTTTCTTGCCGAGCGCCCGCTCGAGCAACGCGAAGCCGACCGCCGAATCCACCCCGCCCGAAACGAGCATGAAAACTTTCCGCCTACCGACCTGTTTTTTGATGCGAGAAATTTCTGTTTTCAAAAATTGATCGATCGTCCAACTTTTTTTCGCAGCGGTAATTTTCAAAAAATTTTTGAGAATCTTTTCGCCAAATTCAGTGTGAGCCACTTCGGGATGAAATTGTGTGCCGAAAACAGTTGGCAGTTGGCAGTCTGCAGTTGGCAGCTTTCCTTTTTTATTCTTTTTCAAAACTCGCTGCTCGCCGCTCACTATTCCTTCAATCGCGGCGAATTCGCAGTCCTCCGTTGACGCGATTTTTTCGAATCCGTCAGGAAGCGCGATTACCTCGTCGCCGTGGCTCATCCACGCGGTGGAAGTTTTCGGAATTTCGGTAAGAAGTTTCGACTTCCTGCCCTGAGCGAGTGAAGCGAGTCGAAGAGTGCTTTTCCCGAACTCTCCGCCGCCGGCTTTTTTGACTTTCCCGCCGAGCGAATGGACGAGCAGCTGCAAACCGTAGCAAATCCCAAGTACCGGCTTTTTTAATTCGAAAATCGCGGGATCAACTGTCGGCGCGCCTTTTTCGAGAACGGATTGAGGACCGCCGGAAAGAATAATCCCGCGAAAGTTTTTTAGCTCTGTTGTCGGATCGACTAAATTTTGAGGAACCAAAATTTCCGCCAAAACTCCCAGCCGGCGAATCCGATTCGCGATGAGATGAGCATACTGCCCGCCGAAATCGAGAACTGCGATTTTGTCCACGGAGGAGATTTTAGCAAAAAAGTTATTGGAATTCTCTCATCCCAATCCAGTTTCTAAATCGACAAGACTAAAAGTTTTTGATTCGCCAGCTCGCCGACTCAAGGAAACTCCGAATTTTCAAAAGTTTCAAAATTTAGAAATTCAAAAATTTGATCTTGTTTTAAAATTTGAAATTTAAAATTTGAAATTCCGATACCTAATGTCAGCTTTCCAAACAAGCTTTGCCCTCACTTCTTTATCCTTTATACTTTCTCCCAATGATAGTCTTCGAGAATGCCACCAAACGTTACGGCAGCCACACCGTCCTTGATCGTGTGAATTGCGAGATTGGCGGAGGAGAATTCGTAAGCGTGGTGGGACCGAGCGGAGCGGGAAAAACCACTTTTGTGAATCTCCTCACCGGCGCGATCTTTCCCACGGAGGGAATCGTTTCGGTGGATAATTATATAATCAATGAACTCGATGAAATCACACGCGCGCTTTATTTGCGAAAAGTGGGAGTCATCTTTCAGGATTACAAATTGCTGCCAAAAAAAACGGTTTACGAAAACATCGCCTTCGCCCTCGAAGTTTGCGGAGATCCGAATCACCTCATTCGAAAACGAGTGGACGAGGTAATCGAAATCGTGGGACTCACTCATCGACGAAATGCTTTCCCTACGAAATTGAGCGGCGGCGAATGCCAGCGCACCGCTCTCGCCCGCGCACTCGTCCACGAGCCGGCGTTGATCATCGGCGACGAACCAACGGGAAATCTCGATCCGGATTCCGGCGCGGAAATTATCGATTTGCTGCTCGATATCAATCGAGCTGGAGCGACTGTGATTTTGGCGACGCACGATCGCGAGACAGTCGATCGAATCCGAAAAAGAGTAATCCGCATCGAACGGGGAAAGTTGGTGAGCGATCTGAAATCGGGCAGCTATCATTTGAATTGATCTCAGGGACGGTCGGAATATTGAAGTTGTTGAATTTAATACCAATTCGCAATAAAAAAGCTATTAATGCCGCGCCTGCCTGCCGGCAGGCAGGTAGCTTCGATGTTTAAAAGATTAGACATTTAGGAATAAAACCAATTTGTAAAAAAAGTGGACTGTAATATTTCTATTGCGAAGCGGTATTAAAAATTGAGAAAGACAATTCATTCAAGCACTTCGAGCAATCCCCCGTCACGGCGGGAAGGATTGAACAATTCGAACAACCTCTCGGCAAGCTGTTTTTCTGGATTCATCTTTTGGGAAATCCTAAAATCAACTCTTTTTGAAATGCAAATCAACGAAACAGAAATCGCAAAACTCGAGGACGCGCTGCTCGCCGCGCAGCGGATTTTGCTGCTGACGCATCGCAATCCCGACGGCGACGCGGTCGGCAGTTTGCTCGCGCTTTTTCTCGTTTTGGGGCGAGCGGGGAAATCGGTAACCCCCGCCTGCCGCGATTCGGTTCCCGCGAGCTTTCGTTTCTTGCCGGAGTGGGAAAAAGTGGTGAGTGAATTCGAAGCGGAAAATTTCGACCTCATAATCGTGCTCGACTGCGGCGATTTGCATCAAACCGGATTCGATGAAACGAAGCCGCAGCTTTTCGACGGCAGCCGGAAACTCGTGAAAATCGACCACCACTCCACCGCGAGTGAATTTGGAGAAATACAGCTTGTGGATTCGAGATTTTGCGCCACGAGCTCGATTCTCGCGCAGCTGTTTGAAAAATTTAAAATCCCGATCTCCCCGGATGTCGCCACTTGCTTGCTCGTCGGAATTTCGACTGACACCGGCAGCTTCCGCCATTCCAATACGAAACCTGAAACTCTTCGCCTCGCCGCGAGATTGTTGAGAAAAGGCGCGAATAATTCCGCGATTGCGAAAAATATTTATCGTAGCACCCCGCTGGCCGCGCTGAAATTATGGGGGAATGTTTTGCAAAATTTAAAGCAAACGAAGGAGGGAGTGACTCTCGCGGTCGCGCAGCGGAAAGATTTCGAGACGACAGAAGCGAAGACAGAGGATCTCGCAGGCGTGGTCGATTTTGTGAATGCGGTGCCGGACGCAAAGTTTTCGATTTTGCTGTCGGAGCGAGACGGTCTCGTGAAAGCGAGTTTGCGAACGCAACATCCCGACACGGATGTCGCGAAAATCGCGAGCGCGTTTGGCGGAGGCGGACATGTGAAAGCCGCTGGTTTCGCGGTGCCAGGGAAATTGGAGAAAGAAACGCGGTGGCGGGTGGTTAGAGATGAAGTTAACCCCCTAGATATCTAGGGGGTTAACGGTTTCGTGCAAGTGCTTCACCTTTGCAAATCTCCGTCTCTATTTCCCTCCTTCAATTTTTCAAACTCCTGCTTCGCCTTCCCTCTTTTGCTAAAGAGGGAAAAGAATGTTGTTGCGGGTTTTGAAGCACTTGTCTTGAAAATTAACCCCACGCTTAAGCGTGGGGTTAATTTCATCGGATTATTATGATTGCACTGATTGGTTCGTGCCGAAAGATAAAGATGGTGATGATTGGAGTGGGTGCTAATAAATGGCAGGCGGAGAATCATAGTTAATCA
>JBDRIC010000050.1:0-7638 GCA_043816245.1 Patescibacteria group bacterium | reverse complement strand
CGCCGCTGATTTCAGCGTCCCGAATTTCGCGCTCCCCGCTTCCGTGATACCGAGGTGGAGCGGGTCATTCATTTTTCGCGCGAGAATCCGATTCGCCTCGACGGAAGTTTTTACATCTGAAGATTTCGCCGAAACCACGAGATTTTTGAATCCCAATTTTTCGATCTGGCGAATGTTGCGGAGCGCGGAAACTGCGAGTTTTTGCGCCGGACTTCCTTTCAATCCTTTTTCCAAACTGCCCGCATTCACCCCTACTCGAATCGGAATTTTCTTTTCACGACACGCTGCCACCACTTTTTTTAAATTTTCGAACGAACCTAGATTGCCAGGATTAATTCGGATTTTGTCCGCGAATTCCGCCGCTGCGACCGCGAGCCGCCAATCGAAATGAATGTCGGCCACGAGCGGGACGGCGGGAAATTTCGCACGGAGTCGCCGAAAAGTCGCGAGCGAATCGAGATTCGGAACGGCGATGCGAACAATCTCGCAGCCCGCCGCGAGCAACTGCCGCAGCTGCCGCGCGGAGGCGGGGAAATCGGTCGGATTCGCATTCAACATCGACTGCACCGCGACCGGATTTCCACCGCCGATTTTGATTCCGCCGATTTTTACAATCTTAGTCTGCATGAAATTCTGCCGGCAGTTTAGCTTGAAATTTGTAATCAAGAATCTGCAACTCGCCCGCGTGCAGCAACATTCTAGGGTTTTTTGAATTCTCCGCTTGTTTTAAATTTGCTGGATTTCCCGAGTCTCCGTAAATCTCATCACCGACGACGGGATGCCCGATCGCCGCAAGATGCGCGCGAATCTGATGCGTCCGACCCGTTTCGATTCGAATTTCGAGGAGGGCGCATTTCCCCGTCAGAGGCTTGATCAACTTCCAAAAAGTTTTGGCTTCTACCCCCTCTTTTTTTTCTCGAGCGTCTTCCTTTTCTCGAGCGTCTTCCTTTTCTCGAGCATCTTCCTTTTCTCGAGCGCCTTCCTTTTCTCGAGCTTGTCGAGAGGCTGAAATTTCCATCCGCTTCCCCACCCGCTGCAAATTCAAATCAATCATTCCCTCGTTTGTTTTCGGAATTCCCACCACAATCGCGAAATATTTTTTCCCCACCCGCCGCCGTCGAAATTCTTCTTCGAGCAGCCGCGCCGTTTTCTGATTTTTCGCAAAAACGATCACCCCGCTCGTCGGCTTGTCGATGCGATGGACGACAATTAATTTTTTTTGCAACAAAACTTTTGCCGCCGTGCGGAGATCATTGCCGCGCGTGCCCACCCCCGCGTGCGTGGAAATCCCCGCGCGCTTATCGAAAGCGATCACGTTTTCATCCTCAAACAAAATCGTGTTGCCGGTGAGTTCGCAGAAATGTTTACGCGGGTCGGGCAAAAAAACTTCGACAATCGAATCCGCAGGCAGCCGCGTCTCAATTTTTTGCGGAACTCCGCCGAGTTTAATCTCCCGTTTGCGAAAAAGTTTCTGCAGAAAATTCTGCCGCAAAAACGGCAGCTGTTCGCCGACAAATTTCGCGGCACGAATTTCGCGAGTGCTTTTGAATTCAAGTTTCATTTTTTGGAGAAATAGTTTACCAACCGAAGCTCCGGAGAAGCGAAGGCTGACTGGGTGAGCTCTCACGAGGATTTTAGGGGGATTTCTCGTAGATGATACCTGCCAGCCACCAACCTTCCATTGGATCATGGTTCACCACGTCGTTGCGCGAACGACTGTGGTTTAGACGATTGGTGGGGTGTGAGAGGTGGGGATCAATGTATTCGGCACGAGTTTCAGCTTCGTTCATTGTTTTTTATCGTTAAATATATTTAAGTATTTTTCGTAAACATAAGATTGTCCATATTTTTTGTCTTGGTCTTTCGGTTTCAAAATTTTCATTTCTATAAAACGATCAATCACTCGCTGTGCCCCAGCCCTAGTAAATCCAGTCCATTTTTGAATAGTGGCTACATTCACGATTGGCTGACCATAAAGTTTCGGGATAACTAGAGTCGCGCTTTCTGACGCACGAGTCCCAAGTTTTTGGATTTTTTGCATGTCTTGTTCGCGCAAGTTTGTAATTTCTCCCACGATATCGATTGCTTCATTCGCGATTTCGATGACGCCATCGAGGAAAAAATCAATCCACTCTGGTACTTCCCCATTATGATAGCCAAAAAGTTTTTCGTAATAATTTTTTTGGTGTTTTTTAAAAAATGACGACAAAAACAAAACTGGCTTCTCGAGAAAGCCTTCTTTCCACAAATAAAATGTAATGATCATTCTGCCTGTGCGTCCATTGCCGTCCAAGAAAGGATGGATAGTTTCAAATTGGGCATGCAGCAACGCCGCTTTGATCAGTGTCAAAGTCGTGTCATCAGAATGCATAAATTTCTCTAAATCGGCAAGCGCGAGATTCATCTCATGAACAGGTGGTGGCACGAAGCGGGCATTGCCTGGTCGCGTGCCGCTAATCCAATTTTGGCTTTTGCGAAATTCTCCCGGATCGGAAAAGTGAGTAGCTCGCGCTTGATCCATCAGCTTCCGGTGTAGCTCTCGGAGAAAACGCAATGAGATTGGAAAATTATCGGTGGTGACGCGCGCTATGCCATAATTCAAAGCTTGAATGTAGTGCAAAATATCATCGACATCTTTTGGAACATTGGCATTTACTTTTGCCTCTGCCTCAATCGCGTCGATCATCGTCGCGTTTGTCCCCTCAATCTGACTCGAGGAAGCGGCATCTTTGCGGAGGTACATTAGTAGAAAAAAATCAGCGTCAGGAAGCAGCTTGGTGATGCCGTCGAGCTTTCCCAGTAATCTGGTGGCCTGATCGTTTTTCTTCAATATTTTTGTGTCAAAACAAAAACCATCTCTCGGCGGAAAAGGACTGGGAATGAAGGCTTTGAAACCTTCTTTTTGTTCTCGGTATGTTCCGATGATGACAGGTTGCATAGTTTGTATCCATCTTTAATTGAATGTATACAAAGTATATAGGTTTGTATCTATTGAGTCAAGAGATGTATACAAATTTTCTCAAATCTCCCCAAACTCATCTTTTGCGAAGAGGGGCTCCTTTTGTCATTCCCAAATCCAAACTCAAAATTCTGCCAACTACAAACTCCCAACTATTTATCTCTCCGCCGCTCGTGCTCTATTAGTAATTTCTTGCGTAAGCGAATTTTGCTGGGTGTCACTTCGACCAGCTCGTCATCCGCCACATATTCGATTGCATGCTCGAGACTGAGTTTGCGCGGCGGAGTGAGATTGAGCGCGTCGTCAGTGCCACTGGCGCGGACATTGGTGAGCTTCTTGCCTTTCAATGGATTCACTACCATGTCACCGGGACGCGAGGCTTCCCCGATGATCATGCCTTCGTAAACTTCCGTTTGCGGACCGATGAATAAAGTTCCCCGCTCCTGTAAATTCGCCAGCGCGTAGCCCATCGAAACACCCTGTGCTTGGCTGATGAGAACGCCATTTGTGCGTGCCGGAATGGAACCCCGCCAGTCGTCGTATTTGAGGAAAATGTGGTCGAGCGTCCCTTCGCCGCGCGTGTCGCGAATGAATTCCGACTGGTAACCGATGAGTCCCCGCGTGGGGATTTCGAATTCGATGCGAGTGTAGCCCTCGCTGGAACACATGTCGCGCATTTCGCCTTTGCGCTTGCCTATTTTTTCGATCACTACTCCCGACATTTCGTCAGGAATATTCGCAATGACCTGTTCGATGGGTTCTTGCTTCACGCCATTTTCGGTGCGGAGAATGACCTGCGGTCGACCGACTGCCAGCTCGAATCCTTCGCGGCGCATATTTTCAATCAAGACTGCCAAATGCAGTTCGCCCCGACCGGAAACTTGGTAGCTGTCGGAACGGGGAATCGCCTCGACGCGCAGACCGACATTAGTTTCCAACTCGCGGTGCAGACGGTCGCGGATTTGCCGCGTTGTTACGAATTTGCCTTCCCGACCAGCCAGCGGTGAAGTGTTGACATTGAAAGTCATCGACACTGTCGGCTCGCCGATCTCGATGACGGGCAGTGGCTCCGGGTTCGCCGGATCTGTGAAAGTTTCTCCGATCGTGATGTCGTCGAAACCGGCCACGCCGACAATCTCCCCCGCCTCCGCTTCCGTAACCTCCACTTTTTTCAGACCTTGGTAAATAAACATTTTGGAAATGCGACCTTTGGTGAGACTACCATCTCGGTGAGCGAGCGCAATTTCGGTTCCGGTCTTCAGCTTGCCGCGGATCACACGCACGATGCCAATTCGACCGATGTGGTTGTCGTATTCCAGTGAATAAACCAGCGCCTGCAAAGGTTTTTCGGCGCTGCCAACACGCAATTCGGTTTTTGCGCTGATTGTTTCGAAGAGCGGTTCTAGATTAGTTGACTCGTCACTTTCTTTTAATTTTGCGATGCCCTGCTTGGCGATGGTCAGTACCATCGGGAAATCGAGCTGTGCGTCCGTCGCGCCGAGTTCGGCAAAAAGATCAAAAATTTGGTCGTGAGTTTTGGCAATATTCGCGCCGGGCTTGTCGATTTTATTGATCACCACGATTGGGTTCAACCCGAGGGCGAGGGCTTTGGAGGTGACGAAACGAGTTTGCGGCATGGGACCTTCCTGCGCGTCAACGAGCAAAAGCACCGTGTCACAAACTTTGAGCACCCGCTCCACCTCGCTGCCGAAATCCGCGTGACCGGGGGTATCGACGATATTAATCTTCATCCCCCCATGGCGGATGGCGCAGTTTTTCGAGAGAATCGTAATGCCGCGTTCACGCTCCTGGGCATTGCTGTCCATCACCAACTCGCCGATTGTTTCGTGTTCCGCGAAGGCTCCGCCCTGTCTGAGCAGTGCATCTACCAGCGTAGTTTTGCCATGATCGACATGAGCGATCACTCCGAGTGTGAGAATTTTTTCAGCCATTTTTATAAATTACAGCTCCGTGTCAAAAGTCCCCGAATCAAAATAGTCGGGGTGAATTTTTAATCCGCCGGATAACTATTGCGCAGATTTTAGTAGTTTTTCTGCATTTTGCAAGACACTAACCGAAACTCCGAGGAAATTTAGACTGGAAGGTCAGCTCCTCAATTCGCTCTCGTATATTTAGAAGTAATTGTTTTCCTTCTTCTCCCGTTTCGGAATACGCTTCCTGCAAACACGCGTGTATGTCGTAAACTAGGTCTTTTGCTTCCATGCCCAGCGGAATGCGGTTGATCTCTTTCCGCGTCATCCCGGCATACGGATCCGGCAGAGTTTCGGGAAGGTTGTCTTCCGGCTTGTCCTCCAACCCATCCCCCTGGTTCCAGCGAAAGCGGGAGGGAAAAGAAGCGGAAGTGCGAGAAGAACGGTCGTCTGTTTCGAAAGACATTAGTAGGAGTTATCAGGAATATCGACAGATTCACCATTTCTTAGCAATTCGCAGAATTTTATTCTTCTGTCCGTAACCTTTCCAGCTTCGTCCACGTGTTTAGCCTCGAAGTAGTAAGCTGAGGTTTGCCCGTCACAATTTCCCCAAGTGAGGCACTTGCCCAGCTTCTCTTCGATTCCCGGCAGCACTTCCGGTGGCAGTTTGAGCTTGCCTCCGGCAATGTCAGTGTATCTGATCTCTGGTGAGGTTTCGTGACTCATAGTTATTTAGTTAAGAGTATTAGAATATATTTTGAGATTTTATCCTGCGGGCACGGAACCACTTACTCTCACAAGTAGCGTCTGATTACATCGTTGATACTTTCCCCATTCTCCATTTTCTATTTTTATACCACTATTGATTCCGAATAAAAAAATCAAGGAGCAAATTTAATCGTTTTCTTTTTACTTTGCAAATAAATTTTTCATAGCGGCAAATAGCCTAAAAAAGGTTGGTTTATCAACCGAAACCGTAAAGCGTAGATTAGTTTACCAACCGAAGCCTTGGTGCAGATTGGCTGAACAGCTGAGCCTCGATTCAAACCATTGCAGGGATTTTAGAGGCATTCTTCCGAAGTCGCTAGAAAGCACGTGGGTCGCCTAGAAATGAGACAAATGAGACACTACAAAAGTCTTTTAACTCGCTTTTAAAACTGATATTATTTGGCTTAAATAAAGAAAAATCCTAATGCCGCACTCATTTTTTGGCTAAATTTCCCAATTGATCTACTTTCTTTTGTAAATCACGCGGAAGCTTGATTATTTGAGGCTTACCGATTTTTACGCCATCGGGCTTAGCTTTTTTGCGAAATGATTTTTTTGGATTCAAATTAATCGTATCATTAAGATATGCTAATCGTATCATTTTTGATGCGAAAGATCAGTGGTGATATTGATGATAAAATTTATGTGTTATGTTCCAAACCAATAAATATCAAGCGAACGATCCGAATTTTGATGAAAAACATGGTGTGTTACACAACAAGCTTGGAATTGTTGATCCGATTGAACTTGAGCATCGTGAAAATGATGCGTTGATCTTCGCATATGATCATGTGGCATCGCATTACTCAGACACACATTGTTTCATGCTAAAAGATATCTGTGATTTGCATAAACTTTTCTTGGGAGACATTTTCGAGTGGGCTGGAAATTATCGTCGAGTGGATATCAGCTCGGAAAAAATCCATTGGTGCCACGCGCTTCACATTCCGACCGAGATGCAAAATTATGAAAAAAGACTTGCTCGACTCACGCCCTTTTCACTAAAACTTTCCCGTGAAGAAACACTCTCGCGACTTGCTGAGTTACACGGTGAGTTGATCGCGATTCATCCTTTTCGAGATGGTAATGGTCGCACTGTTCGGTTACTTTGCGATTTGCTTTTGATGCAGGCTGGACTTGCTCCGATTGGGTTAGACGCATTCAAGGAACAAAAAACCCGCGAAGAATATCTCACGGCGATTCGCGCAGTTTTGAATAAGGTGGATTATCAGCCTCTCGTGCACTTGCTGGATCGTCTAGTTGCATGAGCTTTTTCCATTTTTTGCAGCTCACGGCGACAGGTTTTGTAGGCGACATTCATTCCCTCCATTGCCGAGCTAAAAGCAACAGCACCCAAAACGGTGCGACGACGAGCCTCGGGAGTGAGATTTTTATAATAGCGCATAAAACTACTTCTACGCGCTCATTTTAACATAAATCTTAATAAATTTCTGATCCAAAACAAGTGGAAATAAGATAGATTGGACTTTCTGCTATTTCTCGGGCTTCATTATGTGTGTCGAAAAATCGAGGAGGAAATTTCCCGCTATCAGAAATTCACGACTGGAGTGCTCGGTAGTGAAGCGAAGATTCCAAAAGTGGATGTGAGGAAGTATGCTAAATATATTTTGCGAGAGGGAACGAAGGAAGAGAAGCCCCGAAGGGGACACTTTGTGGCGGGAGATGATTGGGTGTTTGAAGGTGGAGTTGAGGGTGAAGGATGGAAAGATTTTAGTGTCTTAAGATTCTATTATAGCGGGTATTTTTCTTGGACCATTCTTAGGATTATTAAAATGCCATAAATCCCAATCAAGTTTTTTCCATAAATCAAAATACATGGGGACAATCTTCCATGATTCACCTTGGTTAATTTTTATCACAATTGCTTCACCTTTAACTCGATATCTATCGCCAGCTTGACCAATAGGTTCTATTTTTAGAGGAACTATAAATTTTTTCTGAAATCTTACAAACTCTTCA
>JBDRIC010000049.1:0-4550 GCA_043816245.1 Patescibacteria group bacterium | reverse complement strand
GTTTAGGACAAGCTTTAATTTTTATTCCCCAAAAAAATGAGTGAAGAAAAAACTTCTGCGAAGGTTAGCAAAGCCACGAAGAAATCGCTTTCCCCGAGCAAACCCTCGATCCGCATCGTGGTGCGCGCCTTCGATCATCGCATTGTCGATGAAGCTACGAAAACAATCATCGATACTGCCGAGCGCAGTGGTGCGATTATTTCCGGACCGATTCCGCTGCCGACAAAGAAAGATATTTTTACTGTCAACAAGGCAACCTTCAAACATAAAACTGCGCGCGAGCAATTTGAGATGCGCACACATAAACGCTTAATCGATATCAAAGAAAGCACGCCAAATACGGTTACCTCGTTGCAATCTTTGACATTGCCGAGCGGAGTGGATGTCGAGATTAAGATGGCGTGAGAGTTGGCAGATTTTAGTTTGCAGCTTCCAGAGAAAAAGTTTGCGAAGTTTTTTGAGGTGTGAAATAATTTTCTCCTTCTAATTTAATTTTTTGAAAATGAGTGAAACCCTTACAAAAACTTCACAACGAGAATTAGTGGTTGAAATTCGCGAAGGAAATCGAGCCGAAATAGCTTTGCTTGTAGATGGTAAAAATCTTCTTCTTTCAATATCTTCCGAAGATGCTGTTTATGATTTGACAAATGTTCAACACTTAAAAGAATGTTGGAAAATTATTGATGATGCGGAAACAGTTATTCGGGGAATAAAAATTACTGATCGTAGTCAGGCAGCAATTGATGAGATAAATAAATTATTTTTTGATTCTCGAAAAAATGCAGGGAGTGTGTATTTAGAATTAACTTAAAAAAACTTTTGCATTCCCAAAAACTTTCTGTATAATTCTTGCGCTTCGATTTTCGGAGCCTTAAAAATTGTTAACAGTATTGCCTGAGCCCCCCGCTTGGCGGGGACGAGAGGAACTCTCCTCGATCGGTAAGAGCAAAGGCAACTCAAAGTCAGAACTTATTGACTCAAAAACTCAATGACTAACTGACTTTCATTAACCTCTTCCAAAATGTCTGGAATCCTCGGAAAAAAAGTCGGAATGACTCGCGTCATCGCGGATGATGGCGGTGTGATCCCCGTTTCGGTCATTGAATGCTCTCCGAATGAGATTGTTCAAATCAAAACAGCCGAACACGATGGATATCCCGCGTTAATCCTCGGTTTCGATGAACTAAAAAAACCGAAAAAAACGCGGAAGTTTCGGCATCTCGCGGAGTTCAAAGTTGATGCCGATTCTGAAAAAAAGAAAGGAGAGAAAGTTTCAGTCGCGGAATTTTCAGAAATTCAATCGGTCAAAATCGTCGGCTGGTCAAAAGGAAAAGGATTTGCAGGAGTGATTAAGCGCCACAACTTCTCTCGCGGTCCCGAAACTCACGGCAGCCATCATCATCGCCAGCCCGGCTCAAGTGCAGGAGCGGTGACTGGTACCGGTCGCACTCCGAAAGGAAAAAGATTTCCCGGACGAATGGGAAATGCTAAAATCACAAAAAGAAATATTCCTCTCGTTTCTGTGGATATTGAAAAAAATCTACTCATCGTGAAAGGTCCGACTCCCGGTTCGATTGGCTCGCTCGTTCGAGTGGAGACCAATTAAAAAATTCGCACTCTTTAACTCCCAAATTATGAAGTTCTCATGTTGCAAACTCCCGACCGAGGGTCTCGGTCAACTCATCCTCGCCGCGTGGCTCATTTTCTCTGTCGTTTTTGTGGCGAATAGTGTGTGGCAGGCTTACACACTGAATCAGGCCGAAGTGCAACAAGTGGCAACCGCGGCTTATCAACAGTCCCAATCTGATGTGATCGATCAGCTTCTCCAGCAAGCTGAAACTTGCGAAGCCTTCCCGATTTATTCGGGCGAGACCCAAATCGAGCTCAAGAAAGTTGGCTGCGAGTAGAATATTTGAATTCTTGTGAATCTTCCAGATGTTCGAGTTGCGAAACTCGGATAATCCTTCTGACTTTAAATTTTTAAATTCTAAAATTGAAAGCGCCTCTTTATTCTCAGGACGGCAAGCAAACCGGAGAAGTCGAGCTTCCTGCTCACCTCTTCGCTTCAAAAGTGAACGCATCCCCCGTTCACTCCGCGCTCGTGCGGCAGTGCGCAAATGCGCGGCAGTCTTCGGCTCACACGCTTCGGCGAGGTGAGGTGAAACGTTCGACTGCGAAAATTATGCGCCAAAAAGGCAGCGGTCGCGCGCGGAAAGGTGATCGTGGCTCTCCCATTCTTCGCGGAGGCGGCGTGGCGTGGGGTCCTCGGAATACCAAAAATTACACGAAAGCGATGCCGAAAAAACAGCGCCGACTCGCGCTCGCTTCGATGCTCACTACAAAAGCGAAAGATTCGAAAATTCTCGCTCTAGAAAGTTTCACGCTCGAAAATCCGAAAACGAAAGAATTTGAAAAATTTCGTAATTCGCTGCCGAAAGGCAAAAGTCTGCTAGTGATTCACAACCGCAACGAAGTTCTCGCAAAGTCATCTCGCAATCTTGAGTTCGTGAAACCGCTGCTCGTGAATCTCCTCAATCCTCATGATCTCACGAAATTCGACCAAATTTTATTTGAGAAAGCGGCTCTCGAAGAGGCAGGAAAGATTTTCAAAATCGAACAGAAGGTTGAGAAAACCGAGAAAGTTGAGAAGGAAAAACCCGCTAAAACACCCTTGAAAAAGGAATCTGCGGGCGTCGTATAATGGTTTATTATGCCAGCCTTCCAAGCTGGAGACGGCGGTTCGATTCCGCTCGCCCGCTCCAAAAGTAAGAACTATGAAAGTAAGAATTATGAATGATAAATAAATGAAGATTCTAAATCGACCGTAAAAACACTCGAAATAGCATTCAGCTACCCATCTAATAAATGAAAACTATCAACTGAAAATTCTAAAATGAATCGACTCCATCAAATTCTCGTGAAACCACTCGAAACCGAAAAGGCTTTCGGCGGGCAGAAAACCGGCAAATTCATTTTTCAGGTCAAAAATGACGCCACGAAAAAAGAGATTGGGGTTGCGGTGGAAAAATATTACGGAGTGAAAGTGAAATCCGTTCGCACTTCCAAAATTCAACCGAAAACGCGAAAAGCTGGTCGGCGAGAAATCCAAAAACGCTCGCCAGCGAAAAAGGCCATTATTACAACTGTCGGCGCAAAGCCGATTGATGTGAATAAAGTAAGAACTTAAAGAATGATGAATTATAAATTATAAATTCATAAAATCTCCACCACTTATAATTCTCAATTCTAAAAAAATCATAATTTAGGTTTATAATTCATCATTCGTCATTCATAATTCAAAATGCCTGTCAAAGTCTACAAGCCGAATGCTGCCGGACGCCGTGGAATGAGCGTCGTCGATCGTTCCGCGCTCGCGAAAAAACCGAGCGAGAAACGATTGCTCGCGAAGCTCACAAAAAAGGCGGGACGAAATAATTTAGGAAGATTAACCTGCCGACACCGCGGAGGCGGAGAGAAACGGAATTACCGCCTCGTCGATTTCGATCAAACCGCGAAGCTCGATATTCCCGGGAAAATTGCTTCTCTCGAATACGATCCAAATCGCAGCGCGTGGATTGCTCTCGTGGTTTATCCAGACGGCGACAAGCGATATCATCTCGCATCTCATGGATTGAAGGTCGGCGACAAAATTCTCACGGCTGAGAAAACTAAAATCAAAGTCGGCAATCGCTGCCAAATTAAAAATATTCCCGCAGGTTTCGAAGTTTTCAACGTCGAGCTGAAAAATGGGAAAGGCGGGCAGCTCGCCCGTTCCGCCGGCAGCCGAGCAAAAGTTGTTTCCACTGAAAAAGAAAAAGCGCAGATTCAACTCCCCTCTTCTGAGATTCGACTCGTGCCAAAAACTTGTTTCGCGACAATCGGAGTGGCGGCGAATCTCGATCACGCGCACCAAAAAATAGGGAAAGCTGGCAGAATTCGGAGAATGGGTCGTCGCCCACAGGTTCGCGGGAAAGTGATGAATCCATGCGATCATCCGCACGGTGGTGGTGAGGCGCGGAATTCAATCGGGATGAAAGCTCCGAAAACTCCGTGGGGGGCGCTTGCACTCGGAGTGAAAACGCGACCAAAGAAAAAGTATTCCAATTCTTCAATTCTCAAACGCCGAAAGCCGGGAAGATTCTCACGGCGGAGAAAGTAATTTATAAAAATGACTTTTAAATTTAAATATCTCGTTTTGACTTTCGGTTCTTTATCTCTATTTGCTTGTACTCAGCCAGTGCTAAAACTGGCGGAACCGGAAAATCTCGCTATAAACGAGACGGAAGAGAATGAACGACTTACAGTTGAAGAAATTTCTAATGACACAATAAAAGTTTGGCTTAATCTCGGAAAAGTCCGAGAAATGCTACAAGAAAAAAATCCACAGTTTGATTATGCTCTCCATGAAGTGGACATCAAAGAGGTGTCGGAAAACCATGCTTTTGGTGGTGTGCGACTTCCGAATGGTCCGGGAAACTTGTGGTTAGCGGCAAAAATTGATAATGAATGGCAAATCGTGTGGATGGGTTTAGATGTTCCAGACTGCGATG
>JBDRIC010000048.1:0-8886 GCA_043816245.1 Patescibacteria group bacterium | reverse complement strand
TGGTTCAGACAGTTAGCGTGATTTGAGAAAGCGGAAATGACATCTCGAATCTCCACGATTTTATTCGTGAATGTTTTTCCAACATCCACTTTCCACCTTCCGTTCGGGGGTTAGTTTTTGGCAGCACGATTATGGAATCCGCCGCAGCGGACGGGAATCTCCAAGTATTTTCTCAAACTAAAAATCCGTTGATCCTAAAAATCCCGCGGAAACTCGAATTTAGCAATCGATTAAATTTTGTTAAAATCTCACGGCTTTAATTTTTTGTAATGCTGAAAAAGAAAACCGCTACTCCCCGATTGAAAAAAGGTCTCGCGCAAATGCTGAAAGGTGGAGTAATCATGGATGTAGTGAACGCCGAGCAAGCGAAGATCGCGGAAAAGGCGGGAGCAGTGAGCGTGATGGCTCTCGAACGCGTGCCGAGCGACATTCGCAAAGATGGCGGTGTGGCGCGGATGAGCGATCCAAAAATGATTCGCGAAATTCAGAAAGCGGTTTCGATTCCAGTGATGGCGAAAGTGAGAATCGGTCATTTCGTGGAGGCGCAGATTCTCGAAGCGCTTGAAGTCGATTACATCGATGAATCGGAAGTGCTCACTCCCGCAGATGAGAAATTCCACGTGGACAAATCGAAGTTTAAAATTCCGTTCGTGTGCGGCGCGACGAATCTTGGTGAGGCGCTGCGGCGGATTGCGGAGGGAGCGGCAATGATTCGAACGAAAGGCGAGGCGGGTACGGGGAATGTGGTCGAGGCGGTGCGGCACATTCGGACAATCAATGAAGAGATTGAGAATTTGCGGAAAATGTCGGCGGCGCGTTTGAAAAAATTTGCGGCGACAGAGCGCGCGCCACTCGATCTCGTGGAAAAAGTGCAGAAACTCGGTCGTTTGCCAGTCGTGAATTTCGCGGCAGGCGGAATAGCGACGCCCGCAGATGCGGCGCTACTGATGCAGCTCGGCTGCGATGGCGTGTTCGTCGGCAGCGGGATTTTCAAATCGAAGCATCCGGAAAAAATGGCGCGGGCAATCGTCGAGGCGACGATGAATTTCCGCGATGCCAAAATTCTCGCGAGAGTCTCGGAGGGGCTCGGCGAAGCGATGCGGGGGTTGGAAATCGTCACGCTCGAAACGAAATTGGCGAAACGCGGCTGGTAGAGAGTTGGCAGTTAGCAGATGGCAGTTAGCAGTTAGCAGATGTTTTGAATCTAAAATTTTTCATTTTTAAGTTTTCATAAATTCAAACGAGAAGGCAATGAAATGAAAAATGCCTTTCGCTATCTCTTGCGGAGTTGCTAAAAATCGCAAATTTCAAAAAATCATTTGCCATAAAAATATGAATCTAATCATCACGCTAATTGTCGTACTTTCAATCTCTCGCTTGTTCGTGCTTTTGGCGCACAAACTGAAGCTGGCGAAAGTCGTCGGTCTGCTGCTCGCGGGTCTGCTGTTCGGCTATCCTCCCATGAGAGCTTGGATCATCGAGCCGCAGTCGGAAACAATTTTTAATTTGGGAAATGTCGCTTTGCTGGCTTTGATGTTCATAGCCGGACTGGAAAGTTCTTGGCGGGAAATTTGTAAAGAAGAAAAGGAAACTCTGATAATCGCGATATTCGCGATGATAATTCCGTTTTTGTGCGGTTTTGCCGCTCTTCAAGTGTTGGGTTTTTCATTAGTAGCTTCGCTGGTGGGAGGGGTGTGTATGAGCATTACGGCTGAGGCGACAAAAGTCGAGGTGCTTTTGGAATTCAAAAAGCTAAAAACTAAAATCGGTGCGACGATGATGACAGCGGGAATTATTGACGACTTGTTGGGTCTAGCATTTTTCGTAGCAATTACTTATTTCCTCGGAGGGGCGCGACTCGCCGAAAACTTTCTCATAGTCGCCGCGATTGCCGCATTTTTTGCGGGAATTGTTTTGCAAAAAGCCATCGGTCGAAAACATCCGTGGCTCAAAAATTTCGAGCGAATTTTGGACTATTTTTTGATTCCTTTTTTCTTCGTCGCGATCGGACTGCATTTCGACTTCGGCGCCATTCTGTTGAATCCGCTTATTTTGATCACTGTAATCACGACTGCTTTGATCGGCAAATTGGCGGGAACCTTCCTGACAAAACCGTTTTTGAGTTTTAGCTGGAAGCAGCTTTATTTGATCGGGTGGGCGATGAATAGTCGCGGAGCCATCGAAATGGCTTTCGCCTTGATCGCGCTCAACACGAAATTAGTTTCAGCCGAGCTGTATTCGGCGCTCATTGTAATGGCTTTATTTACCACTCTTTTGTTCCCGGTGATGTTTGTCAGAATTTTGGAAAAGAATCCTAAAATTATGAATTGAGGGGTGGTGAGAAGTTGGCGTTCTCGCAAGCTCATACCGCTTCGCAATAGAAATCAGGCAGTCTACATTTTTGCAAATTAGTTTTATTCCTAAATTCTAATCTTTTAAGTACCAATGCTACCTGCCTACCAGCAGGCAGGCGCGGCATTAATAGCTTTTCTATTGCGAATTGGTATCAAAAACCTCCGAAACCTAAAACCTCTTATTTTGCTTTTTTGGCTATGAAAAACATTTTACCGATTTCATAAACGATAATACTGAACATCGCATAACTTCCCAGCACAATCCACTCCTTCAGCCCCAACGGAACCGTATGCAAAATACCATTGAAGAAGGGCACGTAGATTGCTACCAAAATCATTGCAAGACCGAATATCGTGGAAAGATTGACCAGTCTGTTTTGAAAAGGGTTGTATGTGAATATTGAATCTGTCAGCCCCCTAACGGAAAAAATATAGAAACGAGAAGCAACCCCTAGCCCCACAAAAGCAATGGTGCGAGCATAATCTATATCTCCTGTGGTTTTCCAAAAATAATAAAATATAGCAAATAATGATAGCGTTGAAATAGTAATAAATAACGCCAACAGGCGTTTGAGATTTGGGTTGAGGATTTGTTCTTTTGAGCCTCTTGGCGGTCTCTTCATTACATTTTTGTTTACAGACTCAAATGCCAAAGCCATAGAGGGTATGGAGTCTTCAATTATTTTAATCCATAATATTTGTACTGGTAAAAGTGGTAATGGTAGAAGCAACACAATAGCGGCGCTTACCAACACCACTTCATTAAAAGAATTGGCTAGGAGATATAAAATAACTTTTCTGACATTATCAAAAGTCCCCCGACCCGTTCTGACGGCTTCGACGATAGTTTTAAAATTATCATCTAATAAAACCAGATCAGCAGTTTCTTTCGCCACATCAGTGCCAGAACCGACAGCTATGCCAATATCAGCTTTTTTCAAAGCGGGAGCATCATTGACTCCGTCTCCTGTCATAGCGACGACTTCGCCATTTGCTTGCAGGGCAGCGACAATTCGAATTTTATGTTTTGGCTCCACTCGGGCGAAAATAGTGATTCTATGAACTAGTTTTTGTAATTCTTCATCAGAAAGATTGTCTAAATCCGTGCCTTCCAAAACATTTTCAGAGGTTACTTTTAAACCCAATTCTCGCACGATAGCCGTGGTGGTGAGCCTGTGATCACCTGTGATGACAACTGGACGAATACCTGCGCTTTGGCAAAGCTTGATGGTATCTTTGGCTTCTGGTCTCAAGGGATCTTTTAGCGCGACTAGTCCGACAAAAACCAGGTTGTTTAGATTTTCTTTGGTAAATTCAACATCGTTTTCTTCCAATTTATAAGCGACTGCTATTACTCGTAGTCCAGTGCTTGTTAACTCCTCGTATTGTTTTTGAATTTCTGTTCTTCGGTTTTCAGTCAAAGCCTCTTTTTTTTCTTCGATATCCACAAAAGAGATTAAAGGCAGAAGTTTTTCCGGCGACCCCTTGGCGTACACAGCATATTTTTTGCCACGAAGCGCTTTAATCTTGTGTCGGGTAGCCATGAATTTATATTCGGAATCAAAAGGAATTTCCGCGATTCTCGGCTCCTCTTTTTCCAATTCTTCTTTTTTCAGACCAGCCGCCCGCCCCGCCAAAAGCAAAGCTTTTTCTGTCGGACTACCAACGATAGTCCATTTATGCAATTCGTCTTCCGGATTTTCAATAATGGCGTTATTGCACAAAAGACCAATTTTCAAAGCAATAATATGGCTGGCTTCGCCATCCGGCTGAATCGTTTCTGAAAATTTGTTGCCATCGTGAGAGAGCTTGGTGGTTTCGGTAATAATCTCAGCCACTCTCATTTCGCCTTGAGTGAGGGTTCCTGTTTTATCAGAGCAAATCACCGACACAGACCCCAAGGTTTCTGCGGCTATCATTTTTCTCACTAATCCTTTTTGTTTAGCAAGACGCTGCATACCAATCGCCAAAATGACGGTCATGGCCGGCAACAATCCTTCTGGCACTGCCGCCACTACTACAGCCACAGAAGTCATAAACATTTCCAAAAGCGGTTTACCTGTCAGTATTCCCAAGCTAAAAATAAAAACATTCAAGACAACCAGGATGACTCCAATTGTTTTCCCAAACCGAACAAGCTGTTTTTGCAAAGGTGTTTCGCCTTCTTCGGTTTCTTTGACCAAGGTGGCAATGTGTCCGATTTCCGTTTGCGATCCCGTCGCGGTCACGATGGCTTTGGCCTTTCCTCGAGAAATTACCGTCCCCAAATAAACCATATTTATCCGATCTGCCATAGCAGTGTTTTGCGGCAGCGTGTCAATATTTTTATTTATAGACATTGATTCGCCGGTGAGAGCGGATTCAATCACTTCCAAATCGTGCGTCTCGATCAAGCGAGCGTCAGCCGGAACCTTGTCTCCGGGAGATAAAATAATAATATCTCCGGGAACAATATTTTCTTGAGCCACGATCATTTCTTTGCCATCTCGAATTACTTCAGCTTTATATTTCACCATTTGCTTCAGGCGGGACAGAGCTTCGTTCGCTTTGTGTTCTTGCAAAAATCCGACAACACCACTGACTAGAATGACTGCCAAAATAATCCAAGCATCCACAAAATGTTTCGTGGCAAAACTAATAATTAAGGCAACAAAAAGAATGTAAATGAGTGGATTTTTGAATTGATTCAAAAAAAGTGAGAGGGCGGATAGTTTTGCCTCTTCTGGTAATTTATTAAAACCGAATTTACCCAAGCGTAAAGAAATTTCTTTTTTTGAGAGTCCAGAATGACTTGCCTTCAAATTACTAAGAACTTCTTTGACTGATATATGGTAATAATTATTAATTGTTTTCATGGCAATGGTTATAAAATAAATAAATCGTTTTCGTAGTCCTATATCAAGTGCGGGATAAACTCCGCGAAGGAAGCACCTTATTCCCCTTCTATAAAAAATTAAAAACAAGTTTACCCTTTTAAAAAAGCTTATCAAAAGTTCCTTGTTGTTCAAAGAAAATTTGAATCTCAACCAAAATTTTGATACTTTGAAAATAAAGTCCGCTATAAAAATTTATGAAAAAGCCTCAATTCCCTTCTCATAAAATTGGCATTCTCGCAATCCACGGCGATGTCGCAGAACACGCGGCAGTTTTGCGAGAGCTGAATCTCGAGGCAGTAGAAGTTCGCACGACGAAAGATTTTGAAAAAATCGAGGGGCTCATTCTCCCTGGCGGTGAATCCACCACCATTTACGATTTGGCGAAAACTTATGGGTTAATCTCTCCGCTTCGTAAATTCATCACCACACCCAAGAAAAATCTGGAAACTGGAAACTGCCAACTGTTTTCGCGACTTGCGCGGGATTAATTTTACTCGTGAAATTTGGACTGCTGAATGTCGAGGTCGAGCGAAATGCCTACGGTCGGCAGCTGAATTCTTTCGAAGCGGATTTGAGAATTCCGATTCTCGGGAACCGGAAATTTCCGGGAATTTTCATCCGTGCGCCGAAAATTTTGCGAACCGGAAAGGGCGTGGAAATTTTGGCGGAATTTGAAGGCGCACCAATCTTTGTTCGGCAGCGGAATATTTTTGCAGCGAGTTTTCATCCGGAACTCACGAATGACCTCCGCATCCACAAATTTATTTTTGGGTTAAAATTCCCGCGATGAAAATCGAAAAACTTCAAAAGATCGCCAACCAGCTTCGTGTCGAAGCGCTTGAAATGATTTGCAAAGCGAAGTCGGGGCATCCCGGCGGAAGCTTGAGCGCGATGGATATTTTAGTGGCGCTTTATTTCGGCGGAATTTTGAAACACAATCCGAAGCAGCCGGAAGATCCGAAGCGTGATTTTTTCGTGCTTTCGAAAGGTCACGCGAGCGCGGCTCTTTACGCGGTGCTTGCCGAACGCGGATTTTTCCCGAAAAAAGAACTCGCTGGTTTCCGCCGAATCAATTCGAATTTGCAAGGGCATCCGACTCCTCGCACTCCCGGCGTCGAGGTGGCGACTGGCAGCCTCGGACAGGGTTTGAGTTTTTCGGTCGGACTCGCGCTCGCGAAACCACAGAGTCATGTTTTCACGTTGCTCGGCGACGGCGAAATTCAAGAAGGACAAGTGTGGGAGGCGGCGATGGCTGCGCCGCATTTCCGACTTTCTAATCTCACCGCAATCGTCGATCGCAACCGCCTGCAAATCGATGGCGCGATCGCAGAGGTGATGAAGGTCGCTCCTGTCGCGGAGAAATTTCGAAGTTTCGGCTGGCGAGTGGTGGAAATTAACGGACACGATTTCACGGAAATTTTGCGGGAGTTGCGGAATTCCAAAAAATCAAAAAAACCGACGGCGATCATCGCAGAAACGTTGAAAGGAAAAGGCGCTCCTGCCGCAGAAGGAAAATTCGAATACCACGGCATACCGCTTTCGCCGGAAGAATTGAAAAATGCTAAAGAACATTTACACGCTTACTGTTGAAAATGGTTATTCAAAATTCCAAGCGCTAAATCCGAAATTAACCCCACGCTTAAGCGTGGGGTTAATTTAACGAACCTCAAACCGCGTAAACTTAATCCCCGTCGCCACTCCGTAGCGGTTGATGTAAAAATCTCCGTAAACTGCAATCGAGCGGTCTTTATTTTCGCTTTTTGTGAAATCATCGATCTCGCGCCATTTCAAACTGTTGTAAAGCGTGTAGCTCGCACCATCAGCTGTCGTGAGAACATAATTCAAAATGCCGTTGATAATCTGCCGCGAAACAGTACCCGTCGCGAGCGAACCATCGTTTTCGGATACTGCAGCAACAGTCTGAGTTTCCGTGGAAATAGGAGTCGGAGCAGGGGTTGTCTCGACTGTCGAATTGGAATTTTGTAGAGCTTCTTCCTCGCTGTCTTCTTCCAGCTGAATGCTGTTGCCAAGTTGATAAGAAAAAGACTTCCCATTGAAATCGAGGCGCGGCAGTGAAGCAGTAGTCGTGGCAGTGGGTTTGATCATCATCACGAAAAAAAGAGTTTGCTCCTCGAGAGCCGCGATGGAATTCGGTCGCCACACGAGCCGATTATTTTCGAATGCAAGCTCGCTCGACAACGTACCAGCACACGCACTTTGGAGCGAATAACTGAAATTCGGAGTGGCGGGCTGCGCGCTGCAAAGCAGCAGGTTTTGATCTGTCGGCATCGAAACCGCAAGCTCTATCCAGCTTCGCGCTTTCGTGGTGCGATTGCCGAGCGTGGCGGAATATTGAAGAAGCGAGCCCGGCAAACTTTCGTTGCCGATGAAATTTTCGCGGAAAACTTTCGCGCTAAAAAACGCATTTTCCAAATTATTTTCGGAAAGATACTCACGGTAAATCCGCGCTGCTTTCGAACTTCCGGCAATTAAAAAGTCATTCCCTTCCGCCGCGAATTCGCTCGCGTCGAAATCGGCGGAAACGAAGAACTGACCAGTCGAATTTTGCGCGCCGGTGTCGATGCCAAACCAGTTGCCTTCCGCCGCATAAATTTTGCCCGCGCGGTTATTGATGTCGGATTTGATTGCGAAGTTAGAATTTTGGAGAAAATTATTGTAGCGGAATTCGCAACCCAAACTCGAGCGATGGAAATAAATCCCGCCGGCGTTCTCGCGGAAAAAATTGCCCTCCACTGTCACTGGCACCGAGAGGATGCCCGCGTTCGTGATTCCATTGCCGGCATTTTTGTAAATGAAGTTGCCGGTAATTTTCGTTTCGACGAGAGTATCGAGTTCAATCGCATCACCGGAATTTTCGGAAATAAAATTATCTTTGATCTCGCATTGATGACTGCAAAAAATCCCGCCGCCGCCGTTTCGGCGAATCACATTTCCTTCGATTTTTTGACTGCTCGCAAAAAGGGCAATCGCCTCCCCTCCGTTTTCGATGATATTATTTTCGAAAAGAGAATTATTCACCTCGACGAACGCCCGTTTGCTGCGCATCCCGCCGTAGAGGAATTCCACCCACTCGATCTCGCTGTCACGCGCATCGATAATCACGCTCCCCCAATCCCCCACGTTCGGAGTTTTATTTTTGGAAGTAAAAATAATCGGCTGCGTAGAAGTGCCCCGCGCGATGAGTTTCGGCATTCGAATCTCCCCATCGCTGCCACGGTAACAAGCTTCGCCGCCGTAACCGCGGAGACACTGGCTCGTGATGTGGAGGCTCATCCCGGAATCAAATTGCACCTCAACCCCCGACTCAATCGTAAGCACCGCCCCACTCGTAACGCGGCGAATTTTATCGTTGCGAGCGCTGCCTTTGATGACAATCGGACTCATCGCTTTCGTCCAAGTCGTGTCCACAACGACATCGAAATCCACGATCGTATCGGCGCGAACTGGAGTAAAAGTAAAAGCCGCGAGGAAACAAGCGAGTAGGAAAAGTCTGTGGAAGAACATTTTTTGAATTTAAAGCTAGATTCCGTAAAAAGAATCGCAAGTATTTTAGACTAAAAAGCGTGAAGGAAAAAATCGCGAAAATTAGTGGCGAAGCCAGCCGTAGCCCGAAGGGCGAAGGCTGGTGGCCGGGG
>JBDRIC010000047.1:0-2326 GCA_043816245.1 Patescibacteria group bacterium | reverse complement strand
AAGCCCCTCTTTCGGCGACAGCCCGCCGTAGTTCGCCACAGCGAACGAAGGCTGGGAAAAGAGGGGTTTGGGGAGATTTGAAGCGATGGTAGCAAGCGAGCGGTGAGTTTCAGCCTATGCGAGGCACACTTCCATCTTCCGTTCGGGGTTAGTTTCTATCAGCACGATTATGGAATCCGCCGTGGCGGACAGGAATCTCCAAATATTTTCTCAAACTGTTTTTCTCTTGATCCCTGCTGGCTGGTTAGCGGTAGAAGGAATCCAACTTCTCCTTTCTACTTTTATCTTTCGAGAATAAACTTCCCTAAATGTTTCTCACATACCTTCTCTTTGCTTTCGGGTTTGCGCTGCTCGTGAAAGGTGCTGATTGGCTGATCGAGGGTGCGGTCGTAATCGCGGGAAAATTCCGCATCTCCGAAATCGCCATCGGTCTGACAGTCGTGGCTTTCGGCACCTCCGCGCCGGAACTAGTGGTCAACATTATTTCCTCAATCAAAACCTCGGGTGAGCTGGTGGTCGGAAATATCGTCGGCTCAAATATCGCCAATCTCGGACTCGGTCTAGGGGCGGCGGGTCTGATCGCTCCCTTGCTGGTGAAAAAAAGCATTATCAAAAAAGAAATTCCGATGGGTTTGTTCGGAGCAGCTTTAATTTATCTCCTCGCCACTCATCCCGGGAGGCTCCCCGACACTTTAATCATCACCCGTTTTGGCGGACTGATTTTGCTTTTGGGTTTTGTGTCTTTTCTTTATTTTATCTACAAGGCAGAAAAAGCGGGTGAAATCGAAAAGCCGAAAAAAGAAAAATTAAATTTGGGAATTGCGCTGCTTTTGACTTTTGTGGGTTTAATTTGTCTGGCTTCGGGAGGAGAATTGGTGGTGAGAAATGCAATCCTCATCGCGGAGAGCTGGGGAGCAAGCGAAAAATTGATTGGTTTGACTCTCGTGGCAATCGGCACGAGTTTGCCGGAATTGGTCACTTCGGTCGTCGCCGCGCGCAAAGGCAAAAGCGATATTGCGGTGGGGAATATCGTCGGGAGCAATGTTTTCAATATTTTTTGGGTGCTGGGAATTTCCGCGGTCATCGCGCCAATTCATTATTCTGCGAGCCTAGTGGTTGATTTGGGGGTCTTGGCAGTAATCACAGTTTTTTTTGTGGTTGCCACATTTTTGGGGAAAAGCGGTTTCAGTTTATTTTTTTGGCGAAAAAGCCATTTTGGTTTATTGGGGAAAGAAAATGTTTTGAATCGTTTCGGCGCTTTTGTTTTAGCAATTTCCTATTTCGTTTACATCGGCTTCGTCGTTTGGCGAGGGTAGGAATTGAAGATTTTAGATTTTAGATTTAAGATTGGACTCTTCTTAATTTTTTTAAATGGAAAAAATGGCTTCCCCAGAGAGTAAGGAAAAACGGCTTAATGAAAAAAATGGGGTCTACCTAATCCCATTTTCCAAAAAGTAGTCAGCCATTTTGTTTCGTCGGTGAGCTCGCAGACCACGATGGAGTTTTACTTTTTGTTTGAGGTGGGCGAAGTATCCATCACACGAATTAGTCGTATTCGGAATCTCGAGTTCGGGATATTTTCGGTGAGTAAACAGCCACGGCAAGTTCACCGCGAGACTACGATGCGCGCTCCGAAGTTTTCGGTGCGTGTAATGCCAACCTCGTTTGCTTTCATCAGGAGTTCGTTCGTCTAAGAAATCGCACCACCTCCGCTGCCACTTCTTGATCTTGCGAGCGAAGCGGATTCTCCCGCAGAATTTCAATTCAAGCGCGATCTTCCGGAGTTGTTTACCGGCTTCCAGTTTGGGTTTTTTGGTGAGATATTTTGTCGTAGTCTGCACTGCATGGAATTGACACAGCTGGATTGGAATATCAGGAAACATCTTTAAAAGCAGTTGTCTCACTCCGCGCCTGCCATCGATCACGAAAGCTTTGGACTGAACTCCGAGAGCTTCCAAATCATTCAGCAGAGCTTCGTAGTGTTCCACCTTCTCGCTCTCAGTTTCTTTCCAGATTAAATTCTGACCTTCCGCTCGAGAGACCAAAACTCCCGATCTGCGCGTCCAAAAGAAAGCATCGAGAATAACCACAACTGGATGTTTTGGAACGCGGACTTCTCCGGTGACGGGTGAATGCTGTTCGAAATATTTGCGGATTGTTGGAATACTTTTGCCATATTTCGACTTCAATTGTTTGAGAGATTGCTTTCCGATTGTGTAATCTAGGTAGGCAGATCTAATCCAGTTCAGGTTTTTAGAGGTGAATTTCTTGTGGCATTTTTTACATTGATAACGTTGCCGACCGTTTCTTTTGCCCACCTTTTTAA
>JBDRIC010000046.1:0-2544 GCA_043816245.1 Patescibacteria group bacterium | reverse complement strand
CTATGATTCATCGGATTATTATGATTGCACTGATTGGTTCGTGCCGAAAGATAAAGATGGTGATGATTGGAGTGGGTGCTAATAAATGGCAGGCGGAGAATCATAGTTAATCATTGAATCAGCGTAATCAGTGGTTCAGACAGTTAGCGTGATTTGAGAAAGCGGAAATGACATCTCGAATCTCCACGATTTTATTCATGAATGTTTTTCAAATTTCCACTTTCTAATGTCCACTTGCCACCTTCCATTTGGGGGTTAGTTTTTAGCAGCACGATTATGGAATCCGCCGTGGCGGACGGGAATTAACCCCACGCTTAAGCGTGGGGTTAATTTTTCTCAAACTGTTTTTCTCCTGATCCTGAAAATTTAGGTTGAGATTTATCCAATGGGTGTTTTTTGTGAATGATTCAGAGACAGTAAGGTAAAATCAAACGGTAATTAAAAGTATTTTTGCCTATTCCTGCCAAAATTCTCGACCTAGTTAATAATTTTCGCGAGCATGAAGAAGAGTACAAGCGCGGTAATTACAATGAAACCGAAGTGCGGCGGCAGTTTGTAGACGAGTTTTTTGCCGAGTTGGGTTGGGATGTTCGGAATAAACAAAGCCACGCCGAAGCCTACAAAGAGGTTGTACACGAGGACAGGGTAAAAGTAACGAACAAAACGAAAGCGCCGGATTATTCTTTTCGAGTTGGCGGTATTCGAAAATTTTTCGTGGAAGCGAAAAAACCATCCGTGAAAATTCACTCCGAACGAGATCCGGCGTTTCAGCTGCGCCGCTACGGCTGGTCGGCGGGTTTGCCGCTTTCGATTCTCACCGATTTCGAAGAGTTCGCGATTTACGATTGCCGCGTCAAACCGAAACCGAATGACAAAGCCAGCACGGCGAGAGTTTTTTATTGTCGCTACACGGATTACGAAAAAAGATGGGATGAGATTTCCGACATTTTTAGCAAGGAGGCAATTTTAAAGGGCGCGTTCGATAAATTCGTTGCAAGCGACAAAAAGAAAAGAGGCACTGCCACGGTGGATGTTGATTTTCTGAAAGCTATTGAAAACTGGCGCGATGTGTTGGCGCGGAATCTCGCGCTACGGAATAATCTGAACCAGCGCGAACTGAATTTCGCTGTGACGAAAATAATCGATCGTCTTATTTTTCTGCGAATCACCGAAGATCGCGGAATTGAAAATTTCGGACAACTCAAAAAAGCTGCCGGAAATCAGAATGCTTACGCCAGCCTGTTGAAAATCTTTCAAACTGCGGATGATCGCTACAACTCCGGCTTGTTTCATTTCCAAGCGGAAAAAGATATGAACGATCCGCCGGACACTCTCACGCCGAAATTGAAATTGGATGACAAAATTTTGAAAGAAATCGTGAGCGAGCTTTATTATCCAAAAAGTTCGTACGAATTTAGCGTGATGCCAGCGGACATTCTCGGAAAAGTTTACGAGCAGTTTCTCGGAAAAGTTATTCGCCTGACGAGTGAACATCGCGCGGTGGTGGAGGAAAAACCGGAAGTAAAAAAAGCGGGCGGGGTGTATTACACGCCGAAGTACATCGTGGATTACATCGTGCAGCAGACAGTCGGCAAACTCTGCGAAAAGGCTAAAACTCCGGCGAAAGTTGCGGAATTGAAAATTGTCGATCCGGCGTGCGGCAGCGGCTCTTTCCTGCTCGGGGCTTACCAATTTTTGATTGATTGGCATCGCGAATATTTCGCGCGGAATCCGAAGAAGTTTAAAAAGGAGATTTACCAAAGCGAGAATGGGGAGTATCGGCTGACGACTGCGAAGAAAAAAGAAATTCTGCTGAATAATATTTTCGGCGTGGATATTGATGGGCAGGCGGTGGAGGTGACGAAGCTTTCGCTACTGCTGAAGGTGTTGGAAAACGAAAGTGATGAAACGCTGCAACAACAATTTCCGCTTTTTCGGCGGGAGCGAGTTTTGCCGAGTTTGGCGAATAACATCAAGTGCGGGAATTCGCTGATTGGTTCGGATTTTTTCGCACAGCAAAGTTTGAATCTTTTTGACGAGGATGAGCGGTTGCGGATTAATGCTTTCGATTGGGAGGATGAGTTTGCGGAGATTTTTAGTTCAGGCGGTTTTGATGCGGTGATTGGGAATCCACCGTACATAAACGCGAGAGAATTGCCGACAGTCCAAAAAAATTATTTTGAATCCCATTATCAAACAGCCAAAAATCAGTACGATATTTATGCAATCTTTTCCGAACAAGCATTAAGATTAGTTAAAAATAGAGGTTTGACCTCTTTTATTGTCCCAAATAAATTTCTAATTACTCGATACGGAACAGAATTAAGAAAATTTATTTGTAAAAATTCCAAGCTGGTCGATTTTAAAGATCACTCAAAAGATAATGTTTTTGACGGAGTCAGCGTTTATCCGATTATTTTTGTTCTCGAAAAAGGGAATGGTATAAAAAAATGCGATGAAAAATATGACTTGTTGCAAATTTTTGGATTTAAAAAAGAGGATTCGATTATCAAAAAGATGAAGGCATCCAAATTTCAGCTTGGC
>JBDRIC010000045.1:0-3337 GCA_043816245.1 Patescibacteria group bacterium | reverse complement strand
ATAAATGGCAGGCGGAGAATCATAGTTAATCATTAAATCAGCGTAATCAGTGGTTCAGACAGTTAGCGTGATTTGAGAAAGCGGAAATGACATCTCGAATCTCCACGATTTTATTCGTGAATGTTTTTCCAACATCCACTTGCCACCTTCCGCTCGGGGGTTAGTTTTTGGCAGCACGATTATGGAATCCGCCGTGGCGGACAGGAATCTCCAAGTATTTTCTCAAACTGTTTTTCTCTTGATCAGGAGATTTGCAATCCACTTTCCAATGTCCAACTTCCAACCAAGGTTGAGCAAAATTTTTGCGCTAAAATAGCTTTGTGATTGCTTTAAATTAAAACAATCTTGAAATTTCAAAAGTCATGCAAATCTCTTTTTCTCAAGTATCGAAATTCATTTGGAGTTACCTCCGCAAAAGTCCGTGGTGGCTCGCAGGCGTTCTGATTTTAATTGTTTTGCAAACTGGCGCGGAGATTATGATGCCGCAACTTTTTGGAATGTTCGCCGACACTCTCGCCGAAAATTCAAACAACCCAAGTGCCGGTCTGCCGGAAATTTGGAAAATTTTAGTCTTAATCGGAATCACTGGAATTTCTTATTGGACATTCGATAAAAGCAAAAATATTTTTTGGGATACCCGCTGGCTGCCAATGATGAAAAAAATCCAACAAGACGCGCTTTTTAGAGTGCAAAGATTTTCAACCGACTGGCATGTGGATTCCTTCGCAGGAGCGACGGTGCGGAAAATCACTCGCGCGGTTTGGGCAGCCAATTCTTTTGTCGTTCAATTTTTATTCACCTTTATTCCGCTCTCGATTTTGATTCTTGGAATGATTGGTGTGATGTTTTGGCGATGGAAAATGATGGGACTCATCCTCGCGGGCGGAGCAGTTATTTATACTCTTTTCAGCATTTGGATTGCCAAATATTTTATCGCACCGAGAGCTCGCGCCGCGACTCGAACCGACACAAAAATTGGCGCAGTGCTAGCTGATTCGATTTCCTGCAACTCAACGGTGAAAATTTTTGGACGAGAAAATTCGGAAGACAAAATCTTTGAACGCATTGCTGAAAAATGGAAGCAAAAACATTGGAAATTGTGGCTTGCTTTTAATCTAACCGACATCTCACAAGCTTTCATAATGACTGCTTTTAAATTCGGACTTTTGGTTCCGGCAGTCTGGCTTTGGGTTGAAGGTCTCGCGACAGTCGGCGATGTGGTTTTCGTCCTTGCCAGCTACAATCTCGTTTCCAGCCATCTGCGTCACATCGGCGAAAGAATTCGGGAAACTCAAAAATCAGCGAATGAAATGGAGGATATCTTGGAATTCAGCCTGATGCCGTTTTTTGTGGCGGATGCGAAGGGCGCGAAAAATTTGGAAGTTCGAAAAGGTGAGATTGAATTGCGGAATGTTAATTTCCGGTATTCGAATCAGCAGCGCGCTATTTTCAAAAACCTCTCACTGAAAATCAAAGCGGGCGAAAAGATCGCGCTCGTCGGTCGCTCCGGCGGTGGGAAGACGACTTTTGTGAAACTTTTGCAGCGGTTGCACGATTTGAATTCCGGAAAAATTGAAATCGACAGGCAAGATATTTCGCAAATCACGCAAAAAAGTTTGCGGCGAGCGATTGGACTCGTGCCGCAGGACCCGATTCTTTTTCATCGCAGCCTTGCTGAAAACATTTCGTATGGTCGACCACAATCAACTTTACCGGAAATTCGAGCGGCGGCGCGACTCGCCCACGCGGATGAATTTATCTCGAAATTGCCGAAAAAATACGACACGCTTGTCGGTGAGCGAGGAGTGAAGCTGAGCGGCGGCGAACGGCAGCGCGTGGCAATCGCCCGCGCGATGCTCGCGGACACGCCGATCTTGATTTTGGACGAAGCGACCAGCAGCCTCGATTCTGTCAGTGAAAAATTGATTCAAGACGCGCTGAAAAAATTGATGGAAGGTAAAACTGTGATCATCGTGGCGCACCGTCTCTCGACGATCCGATCGGCGGATCGCATCCTCGTTTTTGAAAATGGAAAAATCATAGAAGAAGGCACCCATTTCCAACTGCTGCGGAGAGACGAGGGAATTTATCGGAAGCTGTTTGAATTGCAGGCGGGTGGATTTATCGGAGAGTGAGCGGATAAGTCATTGAGCCATTGAGTCAGTAAGTCGTTGAGTTAAAAACTTTGTCAGCGATGGGAAGAATTTTAAGTTTTAAATCCCCGTCTTCACGAGGACAAGTTTTAAAACAATTTTGAATGTTTGTTTCGCGTACGCGGGACAAGCGTGCAATAATTATTCCTCAAACCGTAGGCGCGATTCACTAATCGCGCAAGGTGGTAAAATTTCCGCATGCAAAGAAAATTCTTCCTTTTTCGTCCGCGCTTCATTTTCCTCGCGGTGATTTTGATTTCCGTGATTGGAATTTCTGGAATCAATTTCCACGTCGCGAGCAATGCGGCGGGAAAAATTTTTCGTGAAGCAGAAGAGCTGCCGCAAAAAGAAGAGGCGTCGCAAAAAAAAGTCGCTCTCGTTTTGGGTGCGGGGATCAAACAGGACGGAAATTTGAGTGATGTTTTGGTGGACAGACTGGAAAGTGTTTTCGAACTTTACGCGCTTCGAAAAGTGAGAAAAATAATCGTGAGCGGAGACAACGGCAGCGTGGATTACGATGAAACCAATGCGATGCGCGACTACCTTCTCGAGAGAGGAATTCCGCCTCGAGACATCTTCACCGACTACGCGGGCTTCGATACTTTTGATTCAATCTTTCGTGCGCAGGAAATTTTTGGAGCGGATGAGTTGATCATCGTGAGTCAAGAGTTTCATCTCCCCCGCGCGCTTTTTCTAGCAAAAAGTTTGGGAATCGAAGCGGTCGGCTTCTCTGCAAATTTGCGAGAATATCGAAACGCGAAAAGAATGCTGCTGCGGGAAACCTTCGCGAACGTGAAAGCTGTTGGAGATGTTCTTTTTAACTCTCAACCGAAATTTCTCGGTGAAAAAATCCCGATTGATGGCGACGGGAGAGAGAGCTGGGACGAGGAAAATTTTTAATTTTAAGTTTCAAATCCCCGTCTTCACGAGGACAAGTTTTAAAACAATTTTAAACATTTGTCCCGCGGACGCGGGGTAACCTTACACATCTCCACCTCATCCTATCCGACTGACAAAAACAGAGATTTTAAAAAAAATTGATCTCAATCTGGTTGGATGTTGGAAAAACACTCACGAATAAAATCGTGGAGATGCGGAACATTGTTTCCGCTTTCTCAAATCACGCTAACTGTCTGAACCACTGATTACGCTGATTTAATGATTAACTATGATTCTCCGCCTGC
>JBDRIC010000044.1:0-6706 GCA_043816245.1 Patescibacteria group bacterium | reverse complement strand
TATCAAAATAAACCTGCGTCCAACTACGACTACAATCAATTGATTTATAAAGTTTATTAGCAACCGTGGCGTAAATTGCTACTATCCTTTGTGCTTTTTTACCATTAAGCGAAAAAGCATTACATAGAATATCTGTCTGCCTAAGTTTGTCATAATCATCTTTTGTTCGCCCAATAACGGAATTAAAGTCTTTGATTTTCGCTTTAGCTTCTTGGAGCAAGTTGCGTGCCTGAATGTAGTTTCGCTTCTTCATATATGCATTATATTTCAATTTACCGTGATTTTCTTAATCACTTTCCTTATACTTTCACAACAAACTCGGCGGTGGCTTTTTTTGCGCCGAAAAGTTTTTCGAATTCTTTTGAATCAAGGCTCTCAACTTCGAGCAGTTTTTCGGCAATTCGTTTTAATTTCACCTTATTTTTCAGCAAAATCGATTTCGCGGTCTGATAAGCCTGCTCGATAATTTTGCGCACTTCGCCGTCGATTTTGCTTGCCATTTCCTCCGAATAATCGCGTTCTTGCATCAAATCTTTTCCGAGAAAAACATTGCCGTGGCTTTTTCCGTAAATTACCGGTCCGAGCTTCTCGCTCATTCCAAATTGAGTTACCATTTTCCGCGCGATTTTGCTCGCTCGGTCGAGATCGTTCGAGCTGCCGGTCGTCACTTCGCCGAAAACGATTTCTTCGGCGACATGTCCGCCGAGCAGACTTGCCAACTCATCGTGGAAACGGGATTCGCTTTCGAGCCGCCGATCTTGTTCCGGTAGATACCACGTCACGCCGAGCGCCATTCCGCGCGAGACAATCGAAACTTTGTGAACCGGATCGGTGTGGGGGAGTGTGTGGCTCACGATTGCGTGACCGGATTCGTGAAAGGCGATGATCTGCCGTTCTTCGTCGGTGAGCACGCGCGATTTCTTTTCCGGACCGAGCGCGACTTTTTCAATCGATTTTTCGAGCTCGTCTTGCGTGATTGTTTTTTGTCCTCTTTTTGCCGCGGAAATCGCTGCCTCATTCAACAAGTTTTCGAGATCGGCTCCCGTGAATCCGGGAGTTTGCCGTGCCACTTTTTCGAGATTCGCACTTGGCGCGAGCGGTTTATTGCGCGAGTGGACAGCGAGAATTTCTACCCGTTCTTTGATATCGGGAATATCAATCACCACTCGCCGATCGAATCGGCCCGGTCGGAGGAGAGCGGGATCGAGGACATCCGGTCGATTCGTCGCAGCCATCACGATCACGTTCGTGCCGGTTTCGAAGCCGTCCATTTCCGTCAAAATTTGATTCAAAGTCTGCTCGCGCTCATCGTGACCGCCGCCGAGACCCGAGCCGCGTTGCCGTCCGACCGCGTCGATTTCATCGATAAAAACGATCGAAGGCGCATTCCGTTTCGCTTTTTTAAATAAATCTCGCACCCGCGAAGCTCCTACCCCGACGAACATTTCGACAAACTCACTCCCCGAAATCGAGAAAAAAGGCACATCCGCTTCGCCTGCCACTGCGCGCGCTAGGAGGGTTTTCCCAGTTCCGGGCGGACCCAAAAGCACCACCCCTTTCGGAATCTTCGCACCCATCGCGAGGTATTTTTTAGGATTTTTCAAAAAGTCCACGATCTCCATCAATTCTTCTTTCGCCTCTCGTGCGCCGGCAACATCCGTAAAATTAGTTTTAATTTTTAATTTATCCGCGACTGTCGCTCGCGATTTGCCGAAACCCATCGCGCCTTGATTGTGGGTTTGCGCCTGCCGCATCATGTAAACGAGGAATGCGGCAATCAAAAGAAACGGGATGATTCCCGCGATGACATTCAGCCAAAACTCGCTGCCGGCGGAATCCACCGCTTCCACGATCACCCCGCTTTCCGGGCGAATCAAGCCGAGATCGCTCAAACTCTCGCTGAGCGGTAGCGTGGTTTTTTCCACTTTTCCATCTTTCAGAGTGACTGTGAGCGTGCTGCCTTCCACTTTTATTCTTTCAATTTCATCCGCGGCAAGTTGCTGCTGCACCGTCGTGATCGGCACTTCGATCGTGGGTTCCGCTTGATCGCCGAAAATCACATAAACGCTCGCGGCGATGAGTGCGAGAATCAAAAGCGTGGTGAGTCCGCCGCGACGGGGAGGATTTTTCATTCAAAAGTTTTTAAAGCGAAGAGGAGTTTAACTTCGAAGAAAAAGGAAGTAAAATGATTATATGAAAATCGCAATCATCGGTTACGGGAAAATGGGTAAAGCGGTGGCAAATTCTCCGCGGCTAGGTAGCCACGAAATTTCCGCCAAAATTGATCTGAGCGCGGCTGGCGCAACCGCTGCCGAAATTTCCGCGGAAAATTTGAACGGTGCGGAGGTGGCGATTGATTTCACACATCCCGATTCTGTCGTCGAAAACATCCGGCAGCTCGCGGAATTAAAAATTCCAATTGTCGTAGGTACGACAGGGTGGTATGAAAAATTAGAGGAGGTGAAAAAAATCGCCGCCGAAAATTCGGTCGGGATTTTATACGCCGGAAATTTCTCAGTTGGGGTTCAGACTTTTTACGCGATTGTCGAGCATGCCGCGAAACTTTTGACCGGCAAAAATTTTGATGCAGCGATTCGCGAAATTCATCACACTGGCAAAGCCGACGCGCCGAGCGGGACTGCCCGCGAGATTGCGGAGAAAGTGCTTGCGAATTTTCCAGAAAAAAAGGCGATTATTCTCGATAATGCCGAGCAGCCGGTTCCGTCTGAAAAACTGCAAATTTCCTCCGCTCGCATCGGCAAAGTTGTCGGTGTTCACGAAGTTGTTTTTGATGGCGAACACGATTCGATTCGACTAGAACACTCCGGCAAAAATCGCGGTGGCTACGCGGGCGGCGCAATCGCCGCGGCAGAGTGGCTTGTCAAAAAAAGCGAGGCAGGGGTTTTCACTGCGAAGGATTGGTTGGGGTTTTAAACTGCAGCTTTTAGGACTGCATTAACATTTGTTCGCAGCATTCCTATATTGTTACCAAAACCGAATCGTTTTGCCTTATCGAGTGCTGTTATGGCAGGCAGAAAGCTGCCACCCTTTTCTTTTGCACCTTCTTCTTTTGCCTGATCTAATAGCGATATGATTTGGCGGGCAGCCTCAGTTTGGCTGCAACAGTTTTGAGTTTCCATAATTTTTGGGGTTAAAAAAATTAAGAGTGAAGTTTAGGATTTTTCTTCCAGTCTTTCAAGTTTTTCCAAAATCTCTCCGCTTCGATCAAGCTCCAAAATAATTTTCGGAACTTTTTTCATCACGAGTTTACGGTTCAATTCCCGCTGTATTTTCGAAATAACTTTTCGCGCAACCTCGTCGAATTGATGCGAGTTTCGCATCACTCCCACACCTACTTTCGCGCTGTCGAAGCCGTGCGCGACTTTTATCCACACCACATTTACCAATCCAAATTTTTTCACAGGAAAATAAAGGGGGAGGAGAAGCGCGATTTCCCGCGCGAGGAATTTTTCGAGTTGAATTTTTCGCGAGAAATTCATGTGAGTATTCTAGTTTTTCTTTTCCGAAACTCCAAAAACGCCGATTTTTTCGATGGTCTCTCGGGAAATCCATCGAAATAATTTTCCCAACTCAAGTCCCAAGTGCACGATGTTTTTTATGGGTGGGTTAAGTTTCTCCAAACTTTCTTCAATGTGATCTTCTATTTCCATGGAATTTTTTTAAGTACTGCACTTTACCATCTCATTAAAATTTTGCAAATCTTTTTTCGTGTAAAATTTTCCCGTGGCTAAAAAACTCAAAATCGCGTTCGCGGGGACTCCTGAATTTGCGATTCCGAGTTTACGGAGTTTGATCGCAGACGAAGAAATCGAGGTTGTCACGGTTTTCACGCAGCCGGATAAATCCGCAGGGCGGGGGAATCGACTCACGCCGCCGCCGATTAAAATTTTCGCTGAGGAAAATGGGATTCCGGTTTTTCAAAAAAAAATCGACGCATCAAAAATTCAAAAACTCGATCTCGATTTTCTCGCGGTCGTCGCGTTCGGGATGATTCTCCCATCGGAAGTTCTCGAAGTCCCGCGATTCGGTTGCGTCAATCTTCACGCTTCGCTGCTTCCGAAATTTCGCGGCGCGTCTCCGATTCAATCCGCGATTCTTTCCGGCGAAGCGAAAACCGGTGTTTCATTTATGCGGATTTCTGAGCAGCTCGATGCGGGTGATATTTTTGCGCAATTTGAAATTGAAATCGGGAAAAAAAATGCGGAGCAGCTGAGCGCGGAATTAGCGAAACTAGGAAATAAGTTTCCGGAAGTTTTGAAAAAAATCGCGCGTGAAAAATTAAAAGCGATTCCGCAAAATTCCGCCGAGGCGACAAGTTGCTCAAAAATTAGAAAAGCTGACGGTCGAGTTTCGTGGGAGGAAGATTCCGCGGAAATTATTTTGCGGAAGTTACGAGCCTTCGCAGGTTGGCCAAGCGTTTTCACTTCCTTTAAAGGAAAGATTCTGAAGCTTATCGAATTGGAAAGTTGGCAGTCGGCAGTCGGCAGTCGGCAAAATGGTGAAGTTTTTCGCGGAGAATGGGAAGATTGGGGTGAAGGTGGTGGACGGGGCGATTGAATTGAAAAAAGTTCAGCTTGCGGGCAAAAAGGCGATGGAGATTGGAGAATTTATAAAAGGTAATGCCGGGTTGGTGGGTGGGAGGTTGAGATGATTTTTTTATGATTCAATTATTTCAAAAAAAGTATCGTATTTCCTCTACCCGTTTGAAAGGCTGGGATTATTCGCAAGATAGTTATTATTTTGTGACGATTTGTACGAAGGATAAAGAAGAATTTTTTGGTGAGGTTCGCAATAAGGAAATGTTTTTATCACCAATCGGTGAAATTGTTGCAGAAGAATGGGGAAAAACCGTAGAAATTCGCAAAAATGTGAAATTAGATTCTTGGGTTGTTATGCCAAATCATTTACATGGAATTTTGATTATTAATAATTGGAGTGAAAATGAGTCCATGCGCAATAAAAACGTAGAGACGCATTGCAATGCGTCTCTACGAGGATCCATCAACTATAAGAATAAATTTGGACCACAATCAAATAATTTATCATCAATAATACGTGGTTTTAAGGGCGCAGCCACGAAACGGATACATAACGCTGAATTTATCGATTTTGCTTGGCAAACCCGTTTTTACGACCACATTATCCAAAATGACAAAGAACATAACAATATCCAAGATTATATCCTCACCAATCCAGCTAATTGGGAAAAGGATGAAAAAAATTTAAAATGTGAGAAATGTTATTAAAACGAACTGATCTCGAAAAACGTGAGCGAGAGCTGTTTGCGCCGTACGCTACTTTCTCCGATTCCGCGAAGCGGGAGCATCCTGATTCTCAAGACGAATTTCGCACGCAATTCCAGCGTGATCATGCGCGTATCATTCACTCGAAATCATTCCGCCGACTGAAAGGCAAGACGCAAGTTTTCGTCGCGCATCATGGCGACCATTACCGCAATCGTCTTACCCACACGCTCGAAGTTTCTCAAATCTCACGTAATCTCGCGCGGAATCTCGCGGTAAACGAGGATCTCGCCGGCGCAATCGCGCTCGCGCACGATCTCGGTCACACTCCCTTTGGTCACGCTGGTGAAGGGCGGTTGAATTCACTCCTTCAAAAATTCAATAGTGGCTTCGAGCACAACAGGCAGTCGCGGCGGATTCTCACGACTCTTGAGAAAAAATATGTTGGTTTCGACGGACTGAATCTCACCTTCGATTTACTCGACGGTTTGGCGAAACATTCCACACCATACGATTTCGCCGAAAATTCCAACGAGCAGCCTTCTCTTGAGGCGCAGATTGTCAATCTCGCTGACGAGATTGCCTACACCAATCACGATCTCGATGATGGTTTGCGGGGGAAAATTTTTACGCGGGCGGATCTGAAAAATTTAAAAATGTGGGGAGCGGCAATCAAAAAAGTTGATTCGAATTTGCCCGATGAAGCTTTCAGTCATCGCGCCGTGAGTGCGATTATCGACTTACTTACCACTGATTTGTTGTGGGAAACTTCAAAAAATTTGGAAGAAAATAAAATTAAAAGCTTAAATGAGATTAAAAATTTCCATGAGATACTCGTGAGTTTTTCTCCCTCCACCCAAAAAGATTTGGAGGAGCTCCGCGAATTTCTTCGTGCTAAATTTTATCTCCACCCGGAAGTCAAAAAATTGAGCGAGCGGGGAGCGGATATGCTTGAGAAACTTTTCACTTCAATTTTCAAAAAACCGGAATTACTGCCTGCCGAATTTACAGCGAAGCTGAAAATAGACTCGCGAGAAATTGTTGTCGCAGATTTCGTAGCCGGGATGACAGATGATTTCGCGGAAGAATTTGTGAAGAAAGCGAGAGGTTGATTTTAGGGACGATCAGAAAACCGGATTCCCAAAACTCCCTACCGCCGGTTCAGATTTGTAATCTGAACCACATGTTTCTTTCTTTTTTCAAACACACGGTTCAATTTACAAAATTGAACCTGCGGAGGGTTGCTCCACCCTAGAAAGAAAGTATCAGGCAGGTATGCTTCCCTCCTTCAAATTAACAAATCCCTGCTTCGCCTTTTCAAATCTCCGTCTCTGAAACCTTGTTCCGTTCTACCGCCGGTTCAGATTTGTAATCTGAACCACATGTTTCTTTCTTTTTTCAAACACACGGTTCAATTTACAAAATTGAACCTGCGGAGGGTT
>JBDRIC010000043.1:0-7006 GCA_043816245.1 Patescibacteria group bacterium | reverse complement strand
AAGAAAAAGGTCGGCTGGAAACAGAGATGGAAGAAAAAAAGAGTTAAGAGCGCGATGAGTTATTTCAAAAGAAAGTCGTTTTAATCGCCGCGATGATTACGAGAGCTAGGAATGCTTTTTTGAGCCACATAGGTTTCGATTTCAACGTTATTTTCGCGCCCAAAAATCCCCCCAGTAGCCCGCCGAAAATTACCGGAAGCTCGAAACCGGTGAATTTCGCTCCGAAATAAAGGTAGCTTCCCGCCACCGCGAGATTTCCAAATAACTCGATTACACGAGCGTTCACGATAGATTTGTGAATGCTCCAACCGAAAGCCAGCGCGAGTAGCAAAACAATCGTCGGTCCCATCCCCGCTCCTCCCATTCCGCCGTAAAAACCAGTAGCGAAACCAAAAATAGGAAGCAGCTTCGCAAAAAGTTTTTGGTGGTGGAGTTTTTCGATTTTCCAATCTTTTAAAAGGAAGATTGCGCCAATCAAGAGCACCCACGGAATTATTTTCGTGAGCATCACAATATCAATCGAGGTGGCAATTTTCGCAGCGAGAATGTAACCGAGAAGATTTCCCGAGAGGAAATAAAAAATTTGCCGCCATTCGAATTTATGGCTCACTAAAAAATAGCCACTCGCGGAAACCATCGCGGAAGTTGCGAAGATTCGCGAAAGCAGTAAAACCTGCAAGCCGTTCAAGCCAAGTAGCAGGAATGCGGGGATTATCAGCAAAAAACTGCCGCCAATCGGAATGGCGATCAACCCGCCAGCGAAAGCGATTCCGAAAAACGCAAGGGAGTGGAGATCAAAAATCATTTCATACCGCTTCGCAATATAAACATTACAACTTGCATTTTTGTAAATTGATTTTATTCCTAAAATTCTAATCTTTTAAACACCAATGCTACGCGGCATTAATAGCTTTTCTATTGCGAATTGGTATTAAAAGTTCACCTTTCTGAATAATCAATTCTCCCCCGACGATCACCTCCGTCGCGCGACCAAAAACTTTTTTGCCGTCGAAAGGGGTGTTACGTCCCTTTGATTTAAAATTATTTTTGTCGATCCTCCACTCTTTCTGTGTGTCAAAAACAACGATGTCGGCAATCTCGCCCTCTTCGATTTGACCGGCATTCGAACGAATAATTTTCGCCGGATTCGAAGTTAGTTTCGCGAAAAATTCGGGCAGCGTTAGAATTTTCTTTATAACCAGTTCAGTGAAAGCGAGCGGGAAAAGCGTCTCTAGTCCGACAATCCCAGATGCCGCTTCGGCAAATGGCACGAATTTCTCAACAAGGAGGTGCGGCGCGTGATCAGAAATAATCGCGTCAATCGTGCCATCCTTCAAACCCTCAATCAAAGCCAGCCGGTCTTCTTCGCTTCGCAGCGGTGGATCGACTTTTGCGAATGTGTTGTAATTGAGACACGCTTCATCATTCAGACAAATGTGGTGAATGGTACAATCGCACGAAACTGGCAAGCCTTCTTTTTTTGTCTCGCGGATTAATTGCACTGACCGCGCGGTAGTAATGTGGGTGAAATGGTACGGAGTCGGAATCTCCCGCAAAAGTTCGAGCGTTCTCGCGATTACCAAAGATTCAGTCGAATCAGGTGAACCGGCGAGTCCGAGCCGCGTCGATGTCCAACTTTCATTCATTACCGCGTCGGCTTTGAGATCGGCGTCCTCGGGATGCGTGAGAATCGGCATACCGAAGGTTTGGCAGTATTTAAGAGCGAGCCGGCGCAATCCCATTCCGCTCGTCTCGGCGCAATCGTCGACAATCATCGAAGCCCCCGCTTCTCGCATTTCCCAAATTTCCGCAAGCTCCTCCCCTTCCATTTTTTTCGTCAAACTACCGGCGGTGAGAACATTCACAATCCCCTCTTCTCGTCCTTTTTCGAGAACGAATTTCACAGCCGTCTGATTGTCGATCGCAGGAGAGGTGTTTGGCATCCCAAGCAGCGTCGTCACCCCGCCAATCGCTGCTGCACGCGTGGCGGTGGCGATGGTTTCTTTGTCTTCCCGTCCTGGTTCGCGGAGGTGGACGTGCATGTCGACAAGTCCGGCAGTCACGATTTTCCCGCGGGCATTCACGACGATATCAGCCGACGGTCGATCGAGGTTCGCGGCAATTTTGGAAATTTTTCCGTCGCGGATGAAAACATCGGCGACGCGCAGCGGATTCCTTTTATTCAAAGGATTTATGACTTTACCGTTTTTGATTAGGATGGTTTTCATACGAATTTTAAATTTTAAGTTTCAAATTTTAAAACAAGATCGAATTTTTTAATTTCGGAAGTCGGAAATCTTTTCGACTGGTAATCAAGTTGACATTCAATTATGATTCAAGTGCAATGGCTTTCGAGCTCGCCTCGTGAAAACGAGGCAAAAAAGTTAATTTTTCAAAGTTGAAAATATTTTTCCGAAAATCAATGTGAGTTCGTGCGCTTCTTTCCAAATTTTTTGCAAATTATTTTTATTTTCCGAATTAGTTTCCGCGAGCAACTCAATCCAGTATTCTGTTTCCTGCGCCTCTTTTCGACAAATCGCAATTTTATTTTTGAAATCTTTTTTCGAACTCGCACCATTCGCTTCCCGATAATTCGCACCAATCGATGTGGCTGATTTTAAAAGTTGGAAAATAATATTTTGATTGAGCTGATCAAATTTAATTTTTTTCAAAACTCGAATCACTTCCGTGCTGAATTTTTTCGTTCGTTCTGCCAAATCGTAATCGGGCATTTTTCAAAATTAGAGAATTAATTGATTCAAAATTTTTTTAAAATTTAAAACTTAAAATTTAAAATTTAAAATTTTCTTCATTACCACGGTTTAATTTTCTTTTTCGAATTCGTGATTAAAAGCCATTCGACTGCCATTCGAGTCGGCAGACTGTTTTCGACCATTTTTTGGACAAGACAATTTGGCGATTCGAGCACCTCTGTTCGAATGTCGAATTCGCGGATTACCGGACCAGCGTGCAGAACCGCCGCATCTTTTTTCGCAAGAGTCATGCGTGCGGGATTGAGGCAATAATTTTTGGAATATTCCCGTCCTGTCGCGATGAATTTCCCCGCTGCCCGCTCGGTCTGCAGCCGAATTGCGTGGACAGCATCCACTCCTTCGAGAGCTTTCTCGATTTCGTAAAAAACCTTCACCCCAAATTTTTCGACATCTTTCGGAATCAAAGTCTCCGGTGCGGCAAGCCGGATTTCGTAACCCAATTTTTTGTACAGCCGGACTTGCGAGCCAAAAACCCGCGAATGCAGCGCGTCGCCGACGAAGAGATATTTTAGTTTCCGCTGCCCAAATCGTTCACGGAGCGTAAAAGCCTCGAGCAAAGCCTGCGTCGGATGCTCGTGCCAGCCGTCACCGGCATTCACGATCGGCGTGCGAACAAGTTTCGAAAGCTGAAACGGAGCACCCGCGTTTGCATCGCGGATGACTAGCAAATCGGAATTCAACGCATCGAGAGTCCTCGCGGAGTCGCCGATTGTTTCACCCTTTTTTCCGCTCGACGAGCTGCCTGAAATATTGATGACATCCGCGCCGAGATGTTTGCCGGCGAGCTCGAAACTCGATCGCGTACGCGTAGAGTTTTCGTTGAAAAAATTGATGATCGTTTTTCCTTTCAAAAGTTCGCACTTTTTCTCCCCTCCTTCCACGAACTTTTTGAAAATTTCAGAAAGCGAAAAAAGCAGCTGAAAATCTCCGAGGCTCAAATCATCGATTGAAAGCAAATCCAAAACTGAAAGATTTTTCCCGTTGCGGGCTTTTTTTAAATTCGCGAGAAGTTGCAGTGGCGCGTTTCTCTTCATCCGAGATGCGAGTGTAAAGTAAAAACTCCTTTTTGGCAAATTTTTAATTTTTTAACATCTCCTTCGTGCACTGAGACAATCTTAATCTCTGCAAGTATCATCGTTCGCAGCCGCTGATTTGTAGTCAGAAACTCTCGGGACGATCTTCGGAGAAGATTTTTGTAACAATCCGGTAATTTCAGATCTTCCTTTTTTTTGTCCCAATTCATAGGCAAAACGGCGCAAAGCGACCTCTGTCATTTGTTTCAAATGTTTGTGAGAATAATTACGGCTAGCTCTGTTTTTGAAAAAGCTTTCAATTTCCTCCAATGTTCGTTGAATTTGCCAACGAGAGATGCCGGGAAATTTTTTGCTCAAATCGTCCACCAAATTATTTTCCGTCGGGAATAAACTTGTTTGCTTAAGTTGTGGAGCTTTTTTTAGCTTCATTTTGAAAAATTAAATTTAATTGTTTAATTGATCGCTGAAGTTGTGAATTTTAGAAAAGTTTTTTTATTTTGTCAAACTTAAAAATACACCAAAAACACTTTGGCTCTCGGGCTAAACTTGAATTTAAAACTACTTCAAAAATTCCCGCATCGCCTCTTCCGCGGTTCTGCCACCGTGAACCACTGCCGCAGTCGCTTTGATGAAATTAGCCGGATTTTTGTGCTGGAATGCGTTCCGTCCCATCGCCACTCCGGCTCCGCCTGCCGCAATCGCGCCTTCGACATTTTTGAGAGCCTGCAAGTCATTTCCTTTCGCTCCTCCGGCGATCACGACCGGCACATCGAGCGCGCCTTTCACCACTTCTTCGAACGATTTCGAATCGCCGGTGTATGGCACTTTGATGATGTCCGCCCCCAGCTCGGCGGCAATTCGCGCTACGAGCTTCACATTTTTTACATCATTCGGGTTATCAATTTTCGGACCGCGAGGGTAAGCCATCACGAGCAGTGGCATTCCCCATTCGAGACAATCCGTAGAAATTTTACCGAAAACACGAAGCTGTTCGGCTTCGGTTTCGCTGCCAAAATTCACGTGAATCGAAACCGCATCAGCGCCCATTTTGAGTGCGGTTTGGACATTATTGACCGGAACTTTTTCGTCGCCATCTACCGGATTCAGCTCTGTCGATACCGAAAAATGGAGGATCAAACCGACATCTTTTCCTGCGGAACGGTGACCGTGAAGCGCAAGTCCGAGGTGACCAATCACTGCATTCGCGCCACCCTCCGCCGCCCAATCCACCGCGTCTTTCAAGTTTACGAGACCGTCAATCGGTCCCATCCCCGCGCCGTGGTCGAGCGGAAGCAGCACCGTCTTTTTCGAGTTGCGGTCGATGATTCTTTCGAGACGAATCTTTTTACCGTGCATAATTTTGAAGTTAAAAGCGGAGACTATTTTACAAGTTTTTTAGTTTTTCACAAACTCGCGCGATTGTCTTTTCGGGTGTGCTCGCCCCCGCCGTCACGCCAACGGTTTGGATATTCGCGAACCATTTTTTTTTAATCTCGTTTTCATTTTCAATCCAAAAAGTTGGTCGGATCTTTCGGATAATCTCGAAAAGTTGCCGCGTATTGTTTGATTTCCGACCGCCGACTACAATCATTAAACCCACTTTTTTTGCGAGTGAAGTCGCGGCGGCTTGCCGTTCGTGAGTCGCGTTGCAAATTGTATTTTTCGCAGAAACTTTTGCTTTTATTTTTTTAAGAATTTTCAGACTCCGCTCGAATTTTTCCACTCGCTCGGTTGTTTGCGAGAGCAGCGCAACTTTTTGACCGGCGAATTTTTGCAGCCGCTTTTCTGAAATTTTTTGGATCACCTCTACTTCCGGAAAATCTTCGATCACCGCTCGCATCTCGGGATGCCGCCGTTTTCCGATGATGAGAATCGGAATTTTTCTAGTCGCGAATTTTTTTACTTCCGCGTGAATTTTTTTCACGAACGGACAGCTCGCATCCACGATTTCAATTTTTTTCTTTTTTAATTCGCGCATCTTTTTTTCGGAAATTCCGTGTGCGCGAACGATTACCACCCCCGTTCGAATTTTTGAAATCGCGGAAACAGCCCGCACTCCGCGAGAACTTAATTCTTCCAAAACTTCAGGGTTGTGAATCAACTCCCCGAGAGTTTGAATTTTTTTACCGCGAGAACTCCGCGCCAATTCGTACGCTCGTCGAACTCCGAAACAAAACCCCGCGGAATCAGCTCGAATAATTTCCACTTTGGCAGTTTACAGCTGGCAGCTTCCAGTTTGCAGGAAATTTTATACCGCTTCGCAATAGAAACATTACAAGTCTACATTTTTGCAAATTGGTTTTATTCCTAAACTCTAATCTTTTAAATACCAATGCTACGCGGCATTAATAGCTTTTCTATTGCGAATTGGTATTACATTTCCTTTTTATCAGTAGCTTTTGAATTTTCAGCTTCATCTTTTTTATTTTCTCCAGCTGCTTTTTCTGCCGACTGCTTGTTACCAACTGTCGATTTTTCTTCAACAATCTTCGCTCTCGAAAGTTCGCGCTTCTTTGCCGCAGCTTTTACTTTCCCTACAGCCTTTTTCGAATCCACTGCGCTTCCCCGCCTCGCGGAACTCGCCGCCGCGGCTGTTTTTACGTTTTCAGAAATTTTCGATTTCTTTTTTGAATCTTTCGCTGCTTCCGCTGCCTTCACTCTCGCGCGGAATTTATCTACCTTTCCAGCGGTGTCGACTAATTTTTGTTTGCCGGTATAAAACGGGTGGCACGCCGAACAAATTTCGGTTTTGATCGCTTCCACAGTAGAGTCGAACACGAAACTCGCTCCGCAGCTGCAAGTCGCAACTATTTTTTTGTGAACGGTTGGATGGATTCCAGATTTCATTTTTTCAGAAATTAAATTTGTTCCAAACTCCTGTTTTACCGAAGCCTTAAAGCGAAAGCGGGCATATCCACCGAAACTTGAAGGCGGACATGTCCACCGAAGCCCGACTTGTCCGCCGAAGCCAGAGCGAAGGCGGAAGAGCGAAGGTGGATGATTTGGAGCTGCGAGATTTTACAGATTTGGATGGAAAAATGCAACCATTTTTATCTCTCCATAGATTCTAAAATAGAACCGAACAGAGAGGTAGACTGTAAAAGGTCTAACTCAAACAATCCTTAACCCCTCTGTTCTATGTCACATTTTACACTCATCGAGCGTAAGACACTCGAGAAATCACTTAGAAACAAGATT
>JBDRIC010000042.1:0-7078 GCA_043816245.1 Patescibacteria group bacterium | reverse complement strand
ATGGCAGGCGGAGAATCATAGTTAATCATTGAATCAGCGTAATCAGTGGTTCAGACAGTTAGCGTGATTTGAGAAAGCGGAAATGACATCTCGAATCTCCACGATTTTATTCGTGAATGTTTTTCCAACATCCACTTTCCACCTTCCGCTCGGGGGTTAGTTTCTATCAGCACGATTATGGAATCCGCCGCGGCGGATAGGAATCTCCAAATATTTTCTCAAACTGTTTTTCTCCTGATCCAACTTCAGTCGATTTTGAATTGAAGTGAATCGAAGTTATTTGCGCGTGAAAAAAGAAGCGGTTAAAATCTCACAGCTCTCGGTCGCGAGAGAGGGTTTTAATTCGGGCGGGTAGCTCAGCTGGTTAGAGCGCGTCGCTGATAACGACGAGGTCGGAGGTTCAAGTCCTCCCTCGCCCACCAAAATTTGCTTTCGCAAATTAGAATTAGGAATAGGAATTAGGATTAAGAATTAAGGCTGTTTTGTAATTCAATGATTGGACAAATTTTCCCTAATTCTTATTCCTAATCTTTCCCCTAATTCTTTTTGTTAAGCTATGTTGGATTTTATTGGAAACAACACAATGTTCAGCAGTTGCGAACTGGCTTAAGTGAGCCTAATCACCCCAGTCTCGATGCCAATCAAATTTCTCTGCAATTTTTTCGGAATTCTCTCTCTTCTCGCTATTTTTATTTTTCTCGGATTTTCGAATCTGCCCTCCGAAAATCTTGAAGTTGTTTTTCTCGATGTCGGACAAGGTGACGCGATTTTCATCCGCACGCCGCAGAATCAAAAAATTCTCATCGATGCCGGACCTGCCGGAAAAATTCTCCCGCCGCTCGCGGAAGAGCTCGGTTTTTTCGAGCGGAAAATTGATCTCGTGATTCTCACGCATCCCGACACCGATCACATCGCCGGTTTCGTGGAAATATTAAAACGGTTTGAAATTGAAAAAATTCTGCTTACGGGCGTGCAGCACGAGACGGAATGGTACCGCGAAACTCTTCGGCAGATTTCGGAAAAAGAAATTCCCATAATCATCGCGGATGCTCAGACGGATTTTGATTTCGGCGGGGGAGTGGTTCTAGATATTTTCTGGCCAATGGAGTCGCTTGTCGGAAAAATTCCAGCAGATGCCAACGCGGCATCGATTGCAGCGCGATTGACATTCGGTCAAACCGCGCTTGTCCTCACCGGAGATTTGGATGTGGATTCGGAAAGAGAAATTCTGAAAACTCCGCAAAATTTGGCTGCGGAAGTTCTAAAACTCGGGCATCACGGCTCCAAAACTTCGAGTTCAGTAGAATTTCTCGCGGCGGTGAATTCTGGAATCGCGGTCGTTTCGGCGGGGGCGGAAAATAAATTCAATCATCCGAACCCCGAAGTTCTAGAGCGGGTGAAGAGTGCGGAGATTCTCGAAACGGCGAAAGAAGGTAGTGTGAAATTGGTTTCAGACGGTGTAGAGTGGCGGGTGGAATGAAAAAGAATTTTAAATTTTAAGTTTCAAATTTTAAAACAATTTTGAATTCTCCAATTCTTTAATTTTGAAAAACTACGAAACAATCCCTTTGGGATTTCAACTCCACGTGTACGGGACAAATATTTAATCTTGTTTTGAGGCTTAAAATTATTTTCGTATCAACTCAAAACTTTTCTCATTTTTTTTAATTTTCCCGCGAGGGAAAGGTCGATCAACTCATCGCCGAGAAACACCTTCACTCCACCCAAAAGTTTCGCGTTTTCAGTCACTTCGACCGTAACCTCCTTCCCTGTAAGTTTTCGCAAAGCAGCGGTTAAGCCTGCAATCTGCTGCTCATTCAGAGGAATCGCGCTTTCAATTTTCGCGACGGCAACTCCTGCCGCTTCGCTCAAAACCGCGCGAAAACTCGCTGCGATATTTTTTATCTCGCGAATTTTTCCGTTTCTTGCCGCTAATTTAAGAAGATTCGAAATTGGCGGATTTTGTGAAAAGGCTTTTCCAATCAAATTTTCTTTCGTAATCGCGGCTACTCGCGGATTCGCGAAAAATTCTTGCATTCGCCCTTCGTCCAAAACTTCCGCAGCAACATCGAGATTTTCCGCCGCCGCTTCCAAATCTTTTGTATTCTCACCGATTGCGAGAAGTAAAGCGCGTGCGTAGCGGAGAGAGATTTTGGTCATTTCATCGTGGCAATTTCGATGGCGGCTTCCTCTACGAATTTTTCTTGATCAGAAGATTGCAATTCTCGATTCAGCAGTTTTTCAGTCGCGAGAATCACGATGCGACTTACTTCCGCCTGAATTTGCTTCGCGGCATCATCCTTTTCTTTCATAATCACTGCGCGACCTTCTTCCACGATTTTCCCTACTTTTTCCTTCGCACTCACGATCAGCTCCTCGCCCTGTTGCGCCGCTGATTCTTTCGAAGCGTTGATGATCTCTTGCGATTTCGCTTGCGCCTTTTTCAATTCTTTTTGCGTGAGTTCTTCGACTCTCGCGAGTTTATCTTCCACGAGCTGCGCGTGCTCTTCCGCTTTTGCGATCCGCTCCTTCCGCTCATCGAGCAATTTCAAAACCGGCTTGTAAATGAAAAAACTTAAAATTGCGAGCAGTGCAAAAAAATTCACTGCTTGCGCAAGCATCACCGCGGGATCAATCCCCAGACTCGTGAGAATTTCCATCTTAGAAAAAAGTTAAAACCGAAATTAAACGAACTTCAAAATCAGCGCGACGACGAGAGCGTAAATCGCAACCGCTTCCGCAAATGCAATCGCGAGGATCATCGCGGCTTGCACTTTTCCGGCAGCTTCCGGATTGCGACCGATGGCTTCCACGCCTTTCGAACCGATCATTCCGATTGCGACAGCAGGTGCGACTGCACCGAGGGCGATAGTTCCTGCTACCGCGAGAAGTTTCACAGTTTCTGCATCCATTTTTCGAGGGGTTAAGAGTAAATTTTATCCACCGCGGCGGATTAAAACAATTTTTAATTTTCTAATTCTTGAATTTTTAAATGCCGAAGTATTTTAGTGAGGGATTGGATGAAGTCAATGCTTTTGAATATAAAAATTGAACATTGAACGCTTGTCTCCAATGAAAACGGGGATTTTAGTGTGCTTCTGCTGTCGCCATACGAAAGAAAACAAGCGTGAGCATCGCGAAAACGAGAGCTTGTACCGCTCCCACGAAGATTTCCAAACCGTAAAAAGGCATCGGAGCGATGAAAGGCGCGAGCGCGATGATGACTGTGAGCAGTACTTCACCGGCAAAAATATTTCCAAAAAGCCGGAATGAAAAAGAAATCATCTTCGAAAACTCGCTCACGATTTCCAGCAGCCCGACGAAAAAGAGGACTGGATTTTTGAAATTCAAAAAACGGGAGAAATAACCCCATCCGCCGAGTTGCCACACGCCCATAAATTGCACCATCAAAACCGCGACGATAGCGAGTGATAACGTGAAGCTGAGATCTGCGCTGCCTGGTCGAAAAATTGGCGTGAACGAAGGAGCGGATCCCTCATGAGTAGCTTCTTCGTGAGATTCTGCGTTTTCTGTGTGGTCGGTATCTGTTGTCACGAATTTTTCCACACTCTCAAAAATCGCGATTTCTGCGCGGTGAGTTTCCGTCGCCTCCGCGTGAGAAATGCCGATGCTGCCGACTCCTGGGATCAATCCCGCCCAATTATTCAGTAGCACAAAAAGAAAGATTGTAAAAATCGGAGCGAAAAATTTGCGCGTGAGTTTCGGATTTTCAGCCACACTCTCCACGATTCCGTAAAAACCCTCTACTACAGCTTCCACCAGATTTTGCAATCCCTGCGGATGTTTTCGAATCCGCAATTTAAAAATTACCGCGAAGATTCCGATTGCCGTGATTACTAGCCAAGTAGTGAAAAGCGAATTCGTGATCGTGAGCGGACCGAGGTGGGCGAGTGGTTCGGCGACGAGAGAAACATGCATTGGAAAGTGGAAAGTTGAAAGTTGAAAGTAAAGTAAGAAATTTTAAGTTTTAAATTTTAAAACAATTTTGAATTCTCCAATTTTTTAATTTTTAAAAATTTAGATTTTGAATTTATTTACAAAATTTTAAAATTATAAAATTTAAAAATTATTTTTCTCCTCGCGCGATGGCTTGCAGCGGTTGCACGATTTTCCAAACGAGATAGAGAGAGATAATTAATCCGAGAGCGAGTCCGATCCAAAAGAGATAATTTGTTCCAAGCTTCTCATCGAGCCAGTGTCCGCCGAAGACGCAGAGAATTGTCGTCGTGGCGACAGAGAAGCCGAGCTGCAGGCTCATTCCCACAATCACTTTTAGCGGCAGCATTTCTGTTGAGTTGCTCTTCATTTTGAAAATTTGCGAGGAGTTTAAGTTTGAAAGCGCGAGCGGTCAAACGATTTGAGTACGCGATTTACTCACCTGAAACTCTTGAAAAATAGAGTTTTTATAATCACAATTTTTTGCCGTCAAGCGGAATACCATTTTTAAAGCATTTCACGAAACATCTTTAAAAAGCACTATTTTTAAGGTTTGAACAAATTTTGCATTCACAAAAACGCTTTTCGAAAGCTCTTTTTTGCCAAAAGCCATTGTCAGCTTCGGAAAAGGGTTTTAGCATCTCTACAACTTAACCCCCATTTTTATGGCTAAAGCTCTCACCCAGGCCCAAATAGTGGTTCTCATCGCCGATGCAGCCGGCATCTCCAAAAAGGAGTCCAAAGCTGCGCTCGAGACTCTTCAAGCGGCTCTCGTCAAAAATGACAAAGTCGCCACCCCTTTTGGAATCTTTTCCAAAAAGGTAAAACCAGCCCGTCCGGCTCGCAAAGGCGTCAATCCTTTCACTGGAGAGGAAATGATGTTCAAAGCGAAGCCAAAACAAACTGTGCTCAAATATCGTCCAAACAAGGCGACGAAAGATGCCTTGAATTAAATCTTGATTTTCAAGAAAACAAAAAGCCTCTCGGAAACGGGGGGCTTTTTTATTGAAGTTAAAAAATTTTTTAGTGCGCTGGCATCAACCTGTAGGCAGCACTGTATTTTTCCACAATCTCATTGCCTTCTGCGGGGATGATTTTTCGTGTCCAAAACATTTTCATTCCCGCGAGCCAAAGATCAGTGATTGGATCGCCATTCGGATAAAAAGGACCTGTGAGCTTCACGCTGCGACCGTCATTCGTCCCAAAAAAATTCACTCGCAACTTCGTCTCCTCGACTTCAGCTTGAACCAAAAGATGATGACCGGTGTCGTTTAAAAATTTCAAATCTGCGCTGCCGGGATAAACCGTCGCGTCGAGACCGGGTGGAAAATAATAATGAACCTTCAGCGAATGCGGTTTCTGTCGCGTGATCGGGAGACCGGTAGCGAGCGCGGTTCGGAAAAAAGTCGTGGAAACTTGGCACACCCCGCCGCCGATTTCGGGAACGACGTCGCCTTCTTTTATAATGAGTTCTCGCAGGTAGCCGGTCGAAGTCGTGACCGCTCCCAAACTTCCCACGAAAGAAAATTCTTCGCCAGGCGGAATAAAAATTCCACTCAATTTATCCGCGGCGATACGAATGTTGTGCTGCCGATTCGCGGGCGATCCCTCATAAGTCGTTATCGCCTCGCCTACGAGTTCGCGAATTCCCAAATCTCGAAGCTCATCCGTAGCTTTCACTGGCGCCGCCAAAATTCGAAGCGGAATCTCTACCTCGCTATTCCCGCTTTCAATCGCCGCTGAGATTCTCGTGAAAAGCTCCTCCGCATCTACTGTCCTGCCGCTTTTTGCCACTCCTTCGAATTCGATTCTTCCCGCGAAATTTTGCGAAATTGAAACGTCACGGGGCAGCTCTGCGAGAAGCGGGTTCAATTCTTTTTCCACAAATTTATCGATCGAATCGCGGCGGAGGAAAACTTTGATTTCTCCGTTCTCTCGAAAATCAAACCACGCAATCCGCTCTGCGAGATTGATTTCAAAACGTTCGTACGCCGTTTTTTTGAGTACCAATTTTTCTCGAATGATTTTCGCGAGCTCCTCCCGAAAAGGTTCGAGTTTTTCCGCGAAAACTTTCGGCAGAATCTCCTCGCTCTTGATTTCAATCGCCTCGTTTGAAAAAATTCCGGCTCGCTTTTTCACAGCTGCCGCGATTTCCGCGAAATCGGTTTTCTGCCCCGATTTTTCCGCGAGGATTTCGAGCTCGCCGTCAGTATTCAAAAAAACTTTTGCATTGGTGGCGGAATATTCCAATTGCGGCAGTTTCGCGAGAAGTAGTTTTCGCAATTGTTTTTCATCCAAATTTACCGGCAGTTCGACTGATCCGAAATTCACGAGCTCGGATTTTAGCAGTCCGATTTTTCGCTCCACATCAAATTCGAGTTCAATTTCCGCTGGCATGATTTCGACCGTCTCTCCGTTCGCCTCGAAAGTGAGCGGTCTTGCGAGAAAATTTCCTGCGAGAATTTCTAGTTCCGCGATCGCATCTTCCGCAGTTACAAGGCTAAATTCTGCGTTCGCGATTCGAATCCCGAAAGGCAGGCGGTGCGAAAGTTCGTTCCGCGCAGTGAAATAAGCCGATTCGACAAGCAGCAAAATTCCAAAAACCGCGAGGAAGGGAATGATTTTTCGCAGCTCGCGCTGCTTTTTTTTTCGGCGGAATTTTCGAATAAACTTTTTAATCACGAATAAATTTTGTGTTCGAAATTTTGCCACGCCTCGCCTGCGGAAGCAAAAACTAAAATTCTTGCGTCTTGATTTTTTCCGCAACATCGTTAGAAATTTTGAGTTTTTCCGCAGCAAAAAGATCGCGAGAAATGATCTCGAGAATTATCCTGAGCGCGTCGAAATTGAACACGATATCTTTTTGAAGAAATTTAATCTGTTCGTCGCGCGTTTTTTTGCAAAGATTTTTCAACAATTTTTCTAATTTTGCCCCATCGAGCTTGTCAGAAACCGCGGTTAAAATTTCGCGCCGAATTTCTTCAAATATCTCGGTGAAGATTTTTGGCTCGAATGTTTTGGGTTCGAGAATAGCTGACGGTTGTTTCATTCGTATTTTTTAAGTTTTAGATTTTATAAAAAAAATATTTTCAGCAAATCTCTCCGCCGCCGAGGCAAGTCT
>JBDRIC010000041.1:0-2533 GCA_043816245.1 Patescibacteria group bacterium | reverse complement strand
TTAGCTTGTTTGAGCAGTATTTCCATTCGCTCAGCTGTTTGAGGCGGAAAGCTAATCGGTTTAGACATTTGAAGAGGAGTTAAACAAACCTCCTCAATTATATATTATCAGTAGTTCTTTGAATAGTAGTTGGTATAACTTTCGTAAAACTCCGGAATCAGCTTCGCCTCGCGGAACCCCTGAAGTTTCGTAAGAATTTCGAGATCTTCAATTTTGATTTTTGCGGCGTATAATTTTTTCAAATCCCCACCGTCCGTTACGAACTTTTCAATTTTTTGAAGTCCGGAAAAATACATCGCCTCTTTCGTGAAACCGCCAGGTTGCGAAGTGTCCCGCAAGCCGCGTTTGATTTTGACCGCGGTTTTCCACGCGCGCTCGGAATCGAATCCTTCTTTTTTTACGAATTCAAAAACCTCGCGAAAAGATTTTGTGGAAGACTCAACCACCGCGAGTAGATTCACCGCCGGCCAAAAAATCTTTTCGGCATTTAGTGACAACATCAAGTTTTGATTGTGAACCGCCAGCCCTTCTTCCGTCTCGAGGTAATTTCCCGTCCCGCGAGAGAAAATTTCGAATGGCTGCTGTTTCCCGTTTTCGGCACGCAGAATGTGAGTTTCGATTTCGTGAGCAATCACCGCGCGCAATCTTTCCGGAGAAAACAATGCGCCACGACGAAGAAAAAGCGTGTTTCGTTTCCCTGCGAGCGCGTCCGCCGTCAAATCTTCCTTCAAAACCACCCGCCATTTCAGTTCGTATTTTGTGAAAGTTTTTTCGAATTCCTTTTTCGCCGCTGCGGAATCGAGAGTGGATTTTCCGAGCGAAAAATTTTCTGGCTTCCGCGCGAGACTCTCGCGCGCTTTTGCAATCATTTCGACAGCTGGGAACTGATAAAGTTGCTTCGATTTTTCAGTGAATTCCTCGCTTCCAATTGCTTTCAGCAATTCGATTTTATTTTTGATCTCAATTTTTTTCTCGCGGAAAATTCCACCAAGCGGAGTTTCCAGAGGCTTGATCAAATCAAGCTCCGCGAGAAGTTTGGCAGGATCGAATGTCAGCTCGCGATAATCGAAAAAAGGATTGTCAGAATTGCCAGCGAGAAATTTATTTTTTTCAGCGAGCAGATTCACCGGCTTCAGAAAATACAGTAATTTTATTTTTCGATCAATCCCCATCAATTTTTTGTCGATCTCACGAAAATCACCCGAAACAACTCGCCTGTCGGTAGGCAGGTCTCGAGTGCTAATTTCCGTAGCAATCCCTCGAGATACCTCGGAAATTAATTTTTCTTTCGGCAGAATTTTCTCCTCCCGCGAGGACGGGTTGATGAGGAAATTCGTGAGATCCCTTCTCCCGAGGATGATTTTGTAATCCGCCGCAGACAAATCTTCTTTCTCCGCGACGGTGGTAATCCGCTCTCCGCCGAGAATAATTTTGAGGTGAACCTGTTTCGTACTCTCCCCCACTTTCGGTAGTTTCAATTTTTCCGCGAGGGCGAAATCGATTGCAGTGGTTTCGTGAGTCGGATCAAGTTCAACTTTCGCGCGAGAACTGCCGTCTTTCAAAAGAATCTCAGCCGGCTCAATGTAATTCACCACCTTTTTTTTGGGATACTTTTTCTTTTTAATTTTCGATTTCCCGAAAAGTTCTTTTCCGAGTCTTACGCCTTTTTCCGGCGACTCTACTTTCAGACCCCTCACCCGCTCCAATCTTTTTTTCAACGGCGCGAGATTCGCAATCTGCACCATCAAACCGGCGCGCGCGTTCACTTCGAGCAAAACTGGTCCTTCTTTCGAATCGACAACAAGATCAGCGGCGAGGTAGCCGAGATTCGTGTGGATTTGCGACTCGCTCGCGATTTTTAGAATTTCGTCAAAATGCGGAATCTCGTGACCGGACGCAGGAATTCCGCCGGGAAGCTCTTTCAAAAGTTTATTGAAGCGAACCGCGTGCGTGGTCTTGCCGGAAGCCAAATCGATGCCGAGACCGATTCCGCCGAGATGCACATTCGCCTTCCCGCCGCTCTCGGGCGTGGGAATGCGGAGCATCGCCATCACCGGAATGAGATTGTGGACAATCACGCGAATGTCCGGCAGACCTTCAACTTTTAAATTTGGAATGAATTCGACAGAATTCACGCGCGACTCGAAAAAAGCGATGTCGGGCAGCGAAGCAATTGAAAATTCTCCATCGAGAATGTCATCCACGTGCTCGCGAAATTCGTTCTCGGTGATTTGTCCGCCACCGACTTTTTGCCACACCGGCTCTCCCGAGCCTGTCGAGGAACTTTCGAGAATTTTATTTTTGACGACGATAATTCCCTCTCCGCCATAACCGGCGTTCGGTTTGAGAACAAATGAATCTGGCAGCGCGCTGAAATCAAATTTCTCCAAATCGGCGTGGTCGCGAATCACAGCAATTAATTTTGGAACGGGAATCCCGCGAGCAGAAAGAAACTGTTTTGTCGCGAGTTTGGAATCGGCCATCCGCACCGCTTTTTTACGGTTAAACGGGCGGAGATATTCCAAATTCCGCG
>JBDRIC010000040.1:0-8747 GCA_043816245.1 Patescibacteria group bacterium | reverse complement strand
GGGAGAACTTAAACACGGTCCGCTCGCATTAATCACAAAAGGAACTCCGCTAATTGCATTTGTCCCCATCGGAGAATATCGGGCAGATGTTCTTTCGAATGTCGCGGAAGTGAAAGCGCGTGGCGGGAGAATAATCGGCGTAAGCGCGGAAAATGACGAACTTTTTGACGAGTGGATCAGAGTGCCGAATGTCGGCAACGCCCAACCCATCGTAAACATCATCCCAATCCAACTCCTCGCCTACCACCTCGCGGTGTTGCGGAAAAATAATCCTGATTTGCCGAGGAACCTTGCTAAATCTGTAACTGTAAAATGATGGTGAACGGTTGAAGCCCGCCGTAGTTCGCCGCAGCGAACGAAGGCTGGGAGGAATTTGGCGAAGAGTGTGACTGTGAAGTAAAATAATACTATGTTTAGTGTGCAATTAATTATCGGGGTGGTAATAAATGTTTTAACCTCTCTGTCCCCAAGCATTCCCAATGCAAATAGCATTCCAAAAAAACATCTTTTAAAAAAATACTATTTGGTTGGATGTATTGTTAGCTTATATTATTTAAGCTTTTTAATAATTATATTTTCTCCTGGAAATAAGTTTATCAATGTGGGCATATGTCTTTTACTGCATATTCTTATAAACCCCCTAATAAGTTTATTTATTAAGCAAAAAAAGTAATTTCCGGCTCCGGAAAACCCGTTTACCCGTTAGTTGTTTTTACAACGATCGAGGCTTTGATGGCGTTGTCGCTACTGATTCTTAAATTAATTTATAAATAATGACCAACAACCTCCCGAGAAGTTTAGCGAAGAGTGTGACGGTGAAGTAAAATTCAACTCCAATGTTTAAAATATTTATTGATAATACTGATTTCTCGACTTTGGGAACATCAAGATCAAATATTTTTATATTAGGTGGTTTAATTATTGATGAGAATAATGAAACAAAACTTATTAAATTAATACAAAATATTAAAGAAGAATATGCGCCGCCAAGAATGCCCATTAAATGGAATCTAAAGGACTTAAGGAGTCTCTATTCAAGTTTCAATAAAGAAGAAGTGTTTTCCAATTTGCTTAAGAATAGCAATGTTTGGCGAGAAAAATTGTTTCGTGAATCTGCAAAATTGGACTACAAGATAATAATCTCAATTATCGAGAATATGCTACCTAAGAATCAGCTTATTAAAGACGAGCTCACTCAGTATTGTTTTTCCAACATATTGATGAGAGCGGGAATGGAGCTTAATTCTTTACCTGACAAAAAAATAATTGTTTTGGACTGGCCCGACAGCAGCAACCCTAAACCGTTTAATAGTGAATATTATTATGCTTATAATCACGGCAAATCATTAAAGCAACTCAAATACTTTAGTGGACCGCTTAAAAATATTAATTTTAATGACTGCTTGTTGTTTGCCTCTATGAATCATTCTGTCGGCTTGCAGTTTGCGGATTTAATTATCGGAGCTTTTAAAGAATATTTGGACAATGAAATAAAAAATAAGCCTTCAGTCGGAAAAACACTTATACCATTAATAAAATCTAAATTATGCGGCTACCCAGACAAAATAATGCAAAGAGGAGTCGTTCTCCAAAATCGAGAAAGCGAACTTAATAAAAAAATAAATGAAATTATTAAATGAAAATTTCAACAACCTGATAGATTAAATTCCCGTCATTCGAAAAAATTAGGGCGGCGACTCGCGGGATTGTCTGAACTGTGATTCATCGGATTATTATGATTGCACTGATTGGTTCGTGCCGAAAGATAAAGATGGTGATGATTGGAGTGGGTGCTAATAAATGGCAGGCGGAGAATCATAGTTAATCATTGAATCAGCGTAATCAGTGGTTCAGACATTCATGTGAATCACGATTCAGACAAAAGAGGATCATTTCAAAACTCCCTTCTCCAAAGTAAATCCTCCATTTTTCCCTAAATCCAAAACTTTATAAAAAATAAAATTTATGCTAAACTTTATAAAGTTTTTAGCAAATCAAAATGTTAAACATTTCCCAAAAATTACGCTTCATCCAAAAACTCTCCGAACTCACGCAGGAAAAATTAGCGCAGAAACTCGGGGTTTCTTTCGCGACCGTGAATAGTTGGATAAATGGAAAATCCACTCCCCATCCCAAAGCTCAAGTTCGCATCGACTTACTATATCTGGAATTAAGTGACCAAAGAGAAATTCCAGAAAATGTTTTAGCGGCAAAGAAAGAACTAATTTTAAACAAAGGTAGAAAATTCAAAAATATCACAAAAAGAATTTTGGGGGATTCAAAATTATTTGATGAATTCATCCTCGCCCTCACCTACAACAGCAACAAGATTGAGGGCAGCACCCTCACCGAATCCGAAACCGCCGATATTTTATTCCGCAATATTGCCCTGCCAAACAAAGATTTGATCGAGCAACTCGAAGCTAAAAATCACCAAACTGCTTTGCTTTATCTTTTTAAAACAATTATTTCGCTAAAAAAAATTAATGAGAGTTTTATATTCAAACTCCACAGTATTCTCATGAATGGAATTCGTGAGGATGCTGGGATTTACCGCAACCATGGGGTGCGCATCCTTGGGGCGAATGTACCGACTGCCAACTATCTCAAAGTACCAATCTTGATGAAAGATTTAGTGAAAGAAATTAATTCAACGCAAAAAGATTTTATCGAGCAAGCAACGATCATTCATAGTAAGTTTGAAAAAATTCATCCCTTCTCCGACGGAAACGGCAGGACTGGAAGGTTGCTAATGGTGGCAATGCTTTTGAAAAAGAATTCCGCACCAGCCGTAATCCAACAAGAAAAACGAAGGCTTTATTGCACCTATCTTCAAAAGTCTCAACAAAAAGAAGATTTTAGCTCGCTTGAAAATTTAGTTTGCGATGCGATCTTGGAAGGATTTAGAATTTTGGGGAAAATCTAGAATTCCCTCCTCCCGCTCAACGCCGCCGCGAGAGTAATTTCGTCCGCATAGCTCAGTTCTGAACCCGTCGGCAGACCACGCGCGATGCGAGTAATTTTCAACCCCTCGGGTTGAATATCTTTCAATTGTCTCGTGAGATACATCGCGGTTGCCTCGCCCTCGATCGAAGGATTCATCGCGAGGATAATTTCTTCCACTCCCCCATTCTCAACTCGATTCAACAAATTGGAAATCGTGAGCGACTCCGGTCCCACCCCGTCGAGCGGATTTAGCACGCCGTGAAGCACATGGTAAACACCTTTCCACACCCCCGCTTTTTCAAAAGCCAAAACATCCAGCGCCTCCTCCATCACACAGATTTTGGAAACATCGCGAGTGGAATCCTCACAAATCCCGCACAAGTTCGAAGTGGTGATGTTTTTACATTTCTCGCAAAGTTTCAAATCCGTTTTTAAATTTGAAGCTGCCTCTCCCAATTCTTTCGAGGAATTTTCCGGCGAACGGATTAGATGAAAAACCAATCGCGTCGCGGTTTTCTCCCCAATCCCGGGAAGAGAGGCGAAGGCATCGATGAGGCGCGTGATGGAGGCGGGAAATTTAGAGTTCATAACTTTCTGATTTTAAAAAAAGCCCCGCCCAAAAGCGAGACTTTTTTTGACACCAATTCGCAATAAAAAAAGCTATCAATGCCGCGTAGCTTTACTGCCAAAAAGATTAGCTGTTGCAATAAAATCAATTTGCAAAAAGCACAGACTTTAATATTTCTATTGCGAAGCGGTATGAGCGCGGAGAAAATTAATATTCCAAATATCTTTGCAGCTCCCACGGCGAAACATACAGCCGAAATTCATCGTACTCTTCTTGCTTCGCGGAAATATATTTCCCACAAAAATGCGGTCCGAAAGCCTCTGTCAACAAGTTGTCTTTCGCGAAATTACGGACGGCTTTGCGAAGATTCGAGGGGAGTGTGCGGATTTTGTATTTCTTGGCTTGTTCTTCGTTGAATTCAAAAATATTTTCATTCACCGGATTCGGTGCTTTCTTCTTTTGGCGAATACCGTCGAGACCACTCGCGAGCATCGCCGCAAATGCGAGGTAGGGATTGCAACTCGGATCGGGACTACGCAGTTCGACGCGCGTCGCCTTCGAAGCAAGTTTGGGATTAACCCGCGGGAGACGAATAAGCGCGGAGCGATTCGTCGTCCCCCACGCGATGTAAACTGGCGCTTCGTAACCCGGCACGAGCCGCTTGTAGGAGTTAACAGTCGGATTTGTGATTGCCGTGAAAGCAGAAGCATGCTCGAGCAGACCCGCCACAAAATGCCGCCCGAGTTCGCTCAAACCGTATTCATCCTTCGGACTGTAAAATAAATTTTTGCCGGTTTTTAGATCAGCAAGCGAAATATGAGTGTGCATTCCGCTGCCATTTTGACCTTGAATCGGTTTCGGCATGAAAGTCGCGTGGAGATCATGCTGCTGCGCGATCGCCTTCAAAGCGCATTTGAACATCACCGCAGAATCGGCGGTATGGAGTGCGTCGGCGTAGCGGAATGAAATTTCGTGCTGACCGGGTGCCACCTCATGATGCAGCGTTTCGACGGAAATTCCGAGCGCAAGTAACGCGGAACTCATATCTTTTCGAATGTGAGCTGCGAGATCAGTAGTGAAATCGAAGTAGCCGGCCTTGTCGTTCGGGAGCGAGGAGATCGAACCGTCTTCCTTTTTTTTGAAGAGAAAAAATTCGAGCTCTGGTCCGGTGTTGAATTGGAATCCCATTTTTTCAGCCTCCGCGAGCTGTTTTTTGAGAATTTGGCGGGGATCGCCGAGAAACGGAGAACCGTCTGGCAAGTAAACATCACAGATAAAAAGTGCTGTCGGCGTGCTCCCCCATGGCAACACGCGGAAAGTGTCGAGGTCGAGTTTCAAATACATGTCGGATTCAAAAATCCGCGTGAAACCTTCGATCGAACTACCGTCGAACCAAACATTGTTTTCGATTGCGCTTTCTAATTCTGAAACTGGAATCGTGATTGACTTCACCATCCCGTGGATGTCGGTGAAGTGAAGATTGACATACTCAATCTCGTGTTTTTTCACTTCGGAGAGGATTTGAGTTTTGGTGGGCATTTCGAGGTGGGTTAAATACGCTTGAATTCTAATCCGATTTTGAACGAAATCAAGTAGATTTCCTTTACAAACTTTCTAAATTATTGCTGCTTAATAGCTTTTAAATACATTTTGTCAAGTTTTTTTGTTTATTTTAATAAAATTTTGGATAAGCTTAACCCCCGAGTTAACTCGGGGGTTAAGCTTCTTGATTTTCCAATTTTCGCTAAAATTCTTCTAATGCAACTCAAAATGCGCATTTTCGGAAAAGTCCAAAATGTCTGGTACCGCGCCTCGACAGCGGGTGTGGCGCGAGATTTGAAATTGAGAGGACACGCCAAAAATCTACCCGACGATTCGGTGGAAGTTGTAGCGATGGGAAGCGAGGAGAATTTGCTGAAACTGAGAAAATGGTGCGCACAAGGACCGACTAGATCGATGGTGGAGCGGATCGAAGAAGAGTGGAGTGAGAATGAAGAAACTTTCAAAGATTTTGAGGTTTTATAAAAACCGTAGAGACGCATTGCTATGCGTCTCTACTCTCCCAGCTTCGCGAAAATCTCCGCGCTCACCTCCTCCACCGAATGCTGACCATCAATCTCAACCAGCCGCCCTTCCTCGCGGTACTTTTCAATCGCGGGTACGGTTTCGTTTTCGTAAACATTGAGCCGCGTTTCGATCGCTTCGCGAGTATCATCTGCGCGGATTTTCAATTCCCCGCCGCACGCCGGGCAGCTTTGCAAATTTTGAGAATCATCTTTCGCGCCAAAAATCTTCCCACATTTCGCGCAAGTTTTCCTGCCGAGTAGGCGCTTCAAAGCTTCCTCACGAGTGAGAGAAATATAAACCGCAAGTGGTTCGCGCTCCACTTTTGCAAATTCTTCTTCGAGAGAAACTCTTTGCGATTCACTTCGCGGAATCCCGTCAAAAATTGCATGTTCGTTCTCGCCAAAATTTTCGAGAAAATTCGCGACAATCTTCATCACGATTTCATTGGAAACAAGTTTTCCGGCGGTGGTAATTTCCTTCACCTCCCGCCCGAGATCAGAATCTTCCGAAGCAAGCCGGCGAAGCTGCCCACCCGTTTCGAAAATTTTGTAGCCGAGTTTTTCCGCAAGAATGCGAGCCTGCGTGCCCTTCCCGCTGCCCTGCATTCCGAAGAGGATGATGTCTTGCATGATGAAAATTAGATTATTTGTAGCTCTCCACCACTTCTTCAAACTCCTCAAAATCTTTGTGAGAACTTTGACCTTTCTCAACATATAAAGAATAGCTTTCATCCGATGCGAAATCTTCTTTCGACTCCAAATTTTCATCTATCAGTTGATGTATTTCTATTCTGTGTCCTTCGTGCGGCGTTATTGTAAATATTTCATGAAACAAACACGAATTTGTTTTTGGGCTATAAAATCCCTCGCTAATTTCACAAATTAGGCTGATGCATGATTTTTCTTGCATCTCCTTTTCTTTGGCTAAACATTGCTGATTCATCTCGAATAAATCTCTTTCGCTCAGAGCACAACCGAACAAAACCGAAACGAGAAAAACGGAAATAATTATTTTTTTCATAAATTTATTTTACCAAAACTCCCTTAATCCTCCGCACCCCCGCCGAACTCGATTCCTCTTTTTTAATTTTGAATCTCCCCAACTCACCCGTATTTTTCGCGTGCGGACCGCCGCAGATCTCTCGAGAAAAATCCCCGATCGAAAAAACCTTAACCTTCTCTCCGTATTTCGAATCGAAAACCCCCATCGCCCCAGCAGCTTTCGCCTCATCAACCGTCATCTCTTCACACGAAACTTCGAGGTTTTTTTGAATCGCCTCGTTCACGATTTTCTCGACTTCAGCTTTTTGTTCGGGAGTTAATTTTTCAGAATGGCTGAAATCGAAACGCAGTCTTTCCGCAGTGATGTTCGAACCTTTTTGGAAAACATGGTCGCCGAGAACTTTTCGCAAAGCCGCATTCAAAAGATGAGTGGCTGTGTGTAGCCGCGCCACCGCTTCGGAATCATCCGCCAACCCGCCTTTAAATTTACCGGCGGAAGCGGTGCGGGATTTTTCTTGATGGATTTTTTGAGCTTCTTCAAATTTTTCAGGCTGCTTCAGTTCCACTCCAAACTTCTCTTTTAAAAGTTCTTGTGTTAATTCGAGAGGGAATCCATAAGTTTCGTAAAAATAAAATGCTCTCTCTCCGTCCATTTCTTCATGCGAATGCGCGATAAAATTTCTAATCTCTCTTTCCCCTTTATCTAAAGTTTTCTTAAATTGATTTTCCTCTTTTTCTAGTTCGAGGAGAATTTTCGCGGAATTCTGCACCAGCTCGGGATACGTCTCGCCGAAAATCTCAATTACAACCTCCGCAATCGCTGGCGTAAAAGTTTGGCTGAAATCGAAGTCGAGTTTCCGTGCCTCGCGGATCGCGCGCCGAATCAACCGGCGGACGACATAGCCGGCGTCAACATTCGAAGGCGGCACGCCGCATGGATCGCCGATGATGAAAGTCGCGGCGCGGAGATGATCGGCGATGATTCGCTCGGAACGAGAATGTAGGGAATGGGCATGCCTATTCCCTACATTCGTCTTCGCCAACTCACGAATCATCGTAACAATCGGCGCGAACAAATCCGTTTCAAAAACAGTCGGGACTTTTTGAAGAATCGCCGCCACACGATCGAGCCCCATCCCCGTGTCAACATTTTTTTGTTTCAGTGGAACAAACTCAAATTCCCCACCATCTTCACTTTCCACTTTAGACTTTCCACTTTTTACTTTCTTCTCGAATTCCATGAAAACATCATTCCAAATCTCAACCCACCGCGAGTCGGCAGAATCGAATTTTTCGGGTGGCGGCTCGTCGGCATTCCAATAAAACATTTCCGTGTCCGGACCACACGGTCCCGTCTGCCCCGCCGGTCCCCACCAATTTTCTTTTTTGGAAAGCTTCGCAATTCGATTTTCCGGGATGCCTAAACTTTTCCACATTTCGAAAGATTCAGAATCAAATTCGACATCCTCGTCGCCCGCGAAAACTGAGACAGCCAATTTTTCGAGTGGGAATTTCAGTTCTTTTGTGAGAAACTCGAAACTCATTTCGATCGCCTCTTTTTTGTCGTAATCACCGAACGACCAGTTTCCGAGCATCTCGAAAAAAGTCAGATGTACCGCATCGCCAACTTCATCAATGTCGCCCGTCCGCACGCATTTTTGACAACTCGTTAATTTCGTCCCCGCAGGATGTTTTTCGCCAAGCAGGAAAGGAACGAGCGGATGCATCCCTGCGGTGGTGAAGAGGCAGGTCGGATCATTTTCGGGAATCAATGAGGCAGACGGAATCACCGCGTGTCCTTTCGAAGCGAAAAATTCGAGATAGCGTTTGCGGAGCTCTGAGGCTTTCATGGAAATAAATTTTACTAGACTTCTCCGGAAATGTAAGAAATCCAGCGGGGGGTAATCTTTGTCTCCGTCTTTTTCGATCTCGATAATTCAAACATCAATCCTCTTATGTTGCAGCGTGAAAAGAATTCTGAATCTTCCCGTTCGTTTACGAAAAATTCGATTGGCACCTTTCAGCTTCTTCACATTTGGACTCTCTAAGCCTAATTCTTCCAGAGAATCTAAAGCCTCCGAAATTCTGCGAAAAGATGTTTTATTTCTCAACTCCATCCTCTTCAAAACATTTTCTGCGAGCTTGTTTACGATTAAATTAAACAT
>JBDRIC010000039.1:0-8298 GCA_043816245.1 Patescibacteria group bacterium | reverse complement strand
CCAAATTTTTCGCTTTGCCGATCCATGTCGTCCATGTATTTATAAATCAGCGCGTTCGTGATTTGGTTCACTTGCTGCTCGGGGCTCGGCACGACTCCTACGAGGATGTCGCGGAGGGAATTGATTTTGCGTTTGGTGGTGTCGGTGAGCATAGGGAAGATTATTCGTTGCTCTAAGCAGATAAAAATACATCGATTTTATTTAGCATATCTTTTACATCATCATGGATTTCAGTTGCTAAAAATTCTTCTGCGATTTTCCAGTAACTACCTTTTTCCATGCCGAATTTAATCGCATCAAAAAATTTCTCTAAAAAATCACTACCATTTTCTCCAATATCTTCACCAAGTGGATTTTTATAAAAGTCAGGAGGTAACTTCCCTTGCAAATAATCATGTGCTGATATTAAAAAAAGTCCCTTGATTTTCATCTTTTCCAAAAAGCGAGATAGTGCTACTGGATGAATTAGATAGTTTTCAATCTCTTTACGCCCCCAATATTCCACATAAAATTGGATGGGCAGATTTTGAGTTCTATTTTTTAGAGAAAAATAATCACGCAGACAAAAAGCTTGAAGCTCTGGTTGCACAACCCCCTTGAGTGCTTGGAAATATCCCATTGCGTCACCACTGTCGTTGGTCTTATATGGTCGAAAGAAGAAAAAGGGACTTTCTAATTTTTCCAAAACCGGATGATTAGAGATCTTGGCAAATGCTTTGAGAATTCGCAAATCTGTGTCGCCTTCGGCAAAAAATATTTTTTTATTCGTTTCAGCATTGATGATCGAAAATGGTGACACCTCTTTTAAAACCTTTTGCAATCTGCTTTTTTCAATTTCAATTTTCTTTGGCGCATTGCCGAAGAATGTACGAATTTGGCTGATGTTTTCAGTTTTGTTCACTAAAACCTCAGAATGAGTCGAAATGATGAGCTGGGATTGTGTTTTGTTAGCAAGCTCAAGTAACCAATCATATGTGCTACCTTGCAAAAAAGCGTGCATGTGGCTATCCGGCTCGTCGATAAGCAGCACGGCACCATTCTCATGAGCATACATAAAAGCAGCTAGTAGTAAAAACTGCAAAAATCCGCTTCCTGCATTGGCTATTTCAAAATCGATTTTAGATTTGTGTCCTTGTTCAACTTGCCGGTAATTGACAACTATCGTCGGATCAATTGATGGATTGTAAACAATATCTAACAACTCGATATAAAAAAGATTTTTAATCTTTTTTTTCAAAATTTGCCACCGATCAGGATTATTAATTTGTATTTTCCAAAGTAAATTTCTCAAAATCTCACCCGGACGACCCTCGCCAATGGCCTGCATTTGCGCAGCCTCGTCCAATTTTCTTTCTACTGTTTGCACACCTGAGAGTGGCGGTAAATGAAAAACTTTACCAGCCTCTTTTGGCACTGCTGCTGGATCAGTGTTCACTGGTCTACAGTAGAGCTGTTCTTTGTTGGAAAAATTCGCTTCTACACCATACTCCCAATTTACTCCGTTTTCGTCTTTACCAAAGACCGTGATAATTATTTTTATTTTTTTAGATTCCGAATCTTGCACATCGCCGCCACTCCAAAGCAACTTCGTGTCACTTACAGGAACCACTGTAATAGTATTCCGAGAAACTGGCAGTCCTGTTCTTTTTGTAGCTTTGCTGCCGGTTTTTTCTGTTTGCCAGCGGTTAATGAAAAAACTCCACAAACTCATGGCCTGCAAAGCAGTAGTTTTGCCGCCGTTGTTTTGACCAACGAAAAGTATCGGCTCATTACCGATTTCTATTTCAACATCTTCAAACTTTTTGAAGTGTTCAATGCGGATTTTGGTGATCATGATTAAGAAAATTAAAAACAAAACAATTTTACCCTCTTTCAAACTCCTTGAGCATGGAGAAGTTTAGTTAATTTTTTTCACAGTTGGATTCCCCAGCAAAGAGCGCATCTGAATAATAGCTATTTCGTTGAGTCTTTTTAGCCTTTGCGGTTGAGTGATGCCCTGACGGATTAGTTCCGCATTCAGCGATTCCAAATTCGAGAGGCACACCAGCTGTGCCACCGAAGCCTCATCACGGATATTACCGCCTTTTTTCCGACTAGCTTCGCGCCACTCCTTCGCCGTCTGACCGAAAAGTGCTTTATTCAGCACATCCGCTTCAGTCGCATAGGTGATATTAATTTGCTTTGCCGAGAGATGCAGCGGAATCAGATGCTTCTTGATAGCATCCGTGTGCACACGGTAGTTAATTTTGGCGAGATTGCGTTTGATATCCCAGCCAAGTGAGAGTCGCTTACTTTCTTCCTCCTGCAGCCGTTGAAATTCTTTGATGAGATAAATTTTGAATTCAGGACTGATCCACATTCCAAATTCGAAGGCAATATCTTTATGAGCAAAAGTGCCGCCATATCTGCCAGCAGTTGCTTTTAAACCGATGGCATTTGTTTTTTTCACCCACTCTTTAACGCTGATTTTATAGCTATTCAAGCCCGCCTGACTTTTAATTATGGCAAATTCGCCATAATTAAAATTGGGATTATTTACTCGTTCCCATATTCCGAGAAACTCGACCGTGTTTCTATTCCTCAACCAATCCGAAATAAAAAAATCGCCGTCCTTTGCCCGCAGCATATCCGTGAGAGAAATATAATCATTCTCTCGATGCGGAATAATCGCAATTTCCGTACCCCGAACGATGATTTTTTTAGTGGTCATAAATTAGCGTTATGAAATCACATAAGATTAACAACAAAACAATTTTACCCTCTTTCAAACTCCTTCAAACTCCCCACATAATCGTGAACATACGAAGGAATATATTTTGTGTACGGAACCTCACCCGTGTGCTTACTTCGCGCCAGCTGCTCGAATGACTGCATATCGAACCCCGCCAGCGTGTGCAATTTTGCATACGAACCGCGATCCACAATCCCCCGCAACTCCACATCCTGCAAATACGCCGTGAAGAAAGCCCGCGCCGCCGGCACGATTTCGGCATCCAGCTTCTCAATATCTTGAAATTTATTGAACTCGTCATCCACCCGCTCCTCGCGCATTTTGAAACGGTCAATCTCGCCAAAAACTTTTTGCAACATTTCTTTGAAACTCACCCAGCGATCCACCGGCAACGCCTTGCGGAGCTTCCCGGGATTGAAAAATTCTGTCGGTCGGTCGAGAATTTCTCGCTTCACATATTCCAACACGCCGTCAATTCCTTCGCGCTCGTAAGTCTCGCGCGCCACCACATCTTGACTCACTTTTTCCTCGAACTTTTGGAAATAAAGCTCGCGATCCACTCGCATGCCTTTTGCGCCGATTTCCATCTCCGTTTTCGAAACAATTTCATCCGCTGCCGCTAAATCGATTTCGTCGATTTTTGCTTTCAAATCTCCATCCACCGCAGACGCGGTCAGAGTAGGCATTGGCGGGAGAATCAAAACCTGATCGTAGTTAAATTCATGCTCGAAGTATTCGCAGTTGCCGAAGAAATCGAAGATCGTGAAGCTCTCTTTATTCTCTTTTCTCGTGTCGAATAAGAATGAATGTTTGCGCGTGCCGCGACCTTTCATTTGCACGAAATCCGATGGTGAAAAGATTGGGCGCATCAGCGCGATATTTAGTAAGTCGGGACAATCGTAGCCTGTCGTCATCATTCCCACCGTCACGCAAACACGCGCCTTGCTTGTTTTGTAATTTTCGAGAAAACGCGAAGTGCCGTTGAGTCGGTTGTTGCTAAACTGTGTCGTTTTCTCTTGCGCTTCCTTGATCCGCGAAGTTACTTGAACCGCAAAATCAGAATTGTATTTGTCGGGATAAAGTTTGTGCGCGAGATGATTTAGGATTTCCACGATCTTGCCAGCATGATTTTGGCTCACGCAAAAAACCAGCGACTTGCCGATTTCTCCCGAGATCGGATCTTTCGCCGCGTTTTCGATGAAAGCTTTGCAAAAGGCGATGTTCGTCTCAAGATTGAAAAACTTTTTTTTGTAATCGCGTTGCGTGAAATTTTCCTCACTCTCGTTGCCCTCCTCGTCTTTTATCATTACCGCGTAGCCTTCTTTGGAAAGTAGCTCGGTCGTAATCTCGGTGCGAGCATCGATCACTTTTGGACTAATGAGATAATCGTCTTTCACGCCATCGAGCAAGCTGTAGCGGAAAGTGGGCGCGCCAGTCTCGCAACCAAAAGTCTTGTAAGTGTCGAGCAACTCGCGCCGCTCGAACGCGCGCGGATCATCTTCCGCGAAATCAGCGCCGCGCAAATAATCTTTGGGGGTGGCGGTTAGTCCCAATTTGTAGCCGTTGAAATATTCAAAAACCGCTCGGCTATTGCCACCGAGCGAACGATGCGCCTCGTCCGAAATCACAAGCTCGAAATCAGTCGGAGAAAACTCGCTTCGATATTTGTCGCCCGCGAGGAGTGATTGCACCGTGCTAATCACAATCTGCGCGCTGCACCAGCTGTCGCGATTGCGCTTAAAAGTTTTGATGATGTAGTCACTGCTGAGAGTTTCTTTGAACGACTTTTCTGCTTGAGTCTCAAGCTCAATCCGATCGACCAAAAACAAAATTCTTTTCGCATTGCCCGTGCGTAGAAAAAGACGGCAGATCGCCGCGGTGGTGAGGGTCTTTCCTGTGCCTGTCGCCATTTCAAAAAGATACCGTTCATTGCCGTCTTTTGCCGCGTTTTGCAGTTTTTCGATTGCGCGAATTTGATAATCACGCAGAATTTTCAAGCCACAATCTTTGGCATATTCCCATTTCGTAGCTTCGTTTTGCCAACGCGGATCATCATCAAAATGCGGATCCTTGGCGCGAGCAATGTAGCCTTCGTCAACTTTTTCGGCGGCGAGCGCCGCTTTGTTTGGCTTGAATTCTTTGCGATGTTTGAGAGATTCAAGCCGTGGAAACTCGGTGATGATGCTTGGATTACCTGTCTCGATATCCCAAAAATAGTGCGTGTTGCCATTCGAGAGAATAACAAAACGACATTTTGTTTCGTATGCGTAATCACGAGCTTGTTCTTTGGCATCGAGCGGATGAATGGATTCTCGTTTTGCTTCCACGACGATGATCGGATGACCTTCTTCGTCGAGCAAGAGATAATCCACAAACCCTTTGCTTTCATGTTCAAAATCGTTGCCAAGAGCATCAAGCCCTGTTTTTGTAAGTTTCACTCCTGGTTCTAGCTGAATATTCGCTAAACCGTTTGAATCATCAAAGAATCGCCAACCTGCCGTTTCAAGGAGATTATTAATTTTAATCCGAGCTTTTGCTTCCTTGGCTGGCATATTTAATTCAGACTATTCAAAAAATTTCCTCGATTTTATCCCAAAAAAACCTCACTCGCTGAACAAACCATTGTCTGAACCATGATTCATCGGATTAAAGGATGACCATGATTCTCGCCATCAGATTAATCCCGCTCGCCCTCCGAAGCTTGGAGTCCGCCGCGACGGACGAAAAGCGAAGGATGGGTAATCAAGAAAATCAAGGTTCAAGACAATTCGAAAATCCGTGCTGCAGTAGCTTCAAATTCCACCTTCCACCTTCCAATGTCCAACTTCCATTTTGGTCGGGGTAGCCGGACTTGAACCGACGACCTCACGCCCCCCAGGCGTGCGCGCTACCAACTGCGCCATACCCCGATAATGCTTGAACCCACGACCTTCCCGATGTCCATCGGGACGCGCTACCAACTGCGCCATACCCCGAAGTTTGGATGTTGGAACTTAGAAATTAGATATTGGAATAATTCCAATGCTTAATTGAAATAAACATAAAAGACCGCCACATTTTAACGGAACGGAGAAAATAAGTTCCGGCATCACTCTCCGAATTTTTCCGCTTCGTAAATTTGGATTTTCAATTTTCCCGATTTCCACGCGTCGAGCGGCAACCCCGCTTTCACGCATAAATTTCCGAGAAATTCTTCTTTTTTCGGCAATTCCTGCCAAACTTGTGGGAGAAAAGTCGCCGAATTCCAGCCGCTCGAAAGAATCACCCCATCCTTTCCCGCCTGCAATTTCGCAAGCAAATCCGCTGCATTCGAATATTCCAGATCCCGCGGCGGAGTGAGAATCGAAATTTCAATTTTGATTTCCGCGAACTCTCTTGACGAGAGAGGCGGAAAACGCGGATCGTCGAAAGCAGCCGTAATCGCATTCTGTCTCACGTCTTCGACTAGAGTTTGGCGAGCTTCGAGAGAACCGATGCAGCCGCGCAACTCCTTGTTTTTTGTGAGCGTCACGAAAGTCGCCCGAATTTTTTTAAGTTCTTCCGCAATTTCTCCCATTTCGAATCTGCAATTTTCGAGCTGTGCTGCAATTGATTCGCGCGCGATTTCGAGTAATTTTTTTCGGGAATCTTTAGAAAGCATTTTTGAAAATTAAAAAATCGCGAGAGAAGCGTATCCGACCACATTTTCGGAATCCCCGCTCGCTTCCGCTGAAGTTGAATAATCGAGAAGTCTGATTTTTTTGGCAAGCTGCATCGCAGTGAGAATCGGAATTTTTCCGCACGCATCGATTTCTCCTGCGTTTTCGAAATCAAGTAAAGTGATGATTCCGAGAGTTTTTGAATCTTTTTGCTGCGCAATTTCCAGCGGAAAAAAATGAGAGAGATCGCTCGAAATAACGAAAAGATTTTCTTCCGCCGCGAAATATTTTTCGAGCGCGCTTGCGAGAATTTTCGGAGAAATATCTCCGCACAAAATCGGCACGATTTTGAAATTCGGCAGACTCCGAATCAAAAACGGCAGTTGCACTTCGATCGAATGTTCGTGCGCGTGCGCTTCCGGCACGAATTCAAACTCCGGACTCTGCAGCAGCTCCCCGCAAATTTCACGATCGACTTCCACTTTTTCGAGCGGAGTTTCGTAAGATTCGAAATCGCCGACTGAAACTCCGACTGCCGAAAAATGCGCCGGCGCAAGAATAAAAACCCGCCGCGGTTTTTTCGGCAAACTCGCAAACTGTCGAAAACCCATCCCTGCAGTTTTTCCGGAAAAAATATACCCCGCATGCGGCGCGATTATTCCTCGTAAATTTTTAAATTTGGAATCATCCTCCGCCGCGAGAAACCCGTCCACCATTCTTTTTAATTCTTCCGGATCAGCGGGATAAAAAGTTCCGGCGACTGCTGTTTTTCGAATCATTGGATTTTAGATTAAAGATTTCAAACCTAAATTAAACTTTTTCAAAAACTCCTGCAATTTCCCTGCCACAATTTTTGCAACGATCTCCCGCCAAAAAATTCTCTGTGAAATAGCCGCTCCGCCGAATCACGACTTCTCCGCATTTCGGACAAATCGTATTTTCAAAATTACTGTGCGAAATGTTTCCAACATAAATATTTTTCAAACCTGCCTGCTTGCCGATCTCCGCAGCTTTTTCGAGAGTGGCAATCGGGGTCGGCGGATTTCGCATTTGAAAGCAGGGAAAATAGCGAGAGATGTGCCACGGAATTTCTGGGTCGATGCCGGCAATAAATTCCGCAATCTCCCGCAATTCATTTTCCGAATCATTTCCGCGAGGAATCACGAGCGTCGTGATTTCCAGCCAAATTTTGTTCGCGTGCAGCCAGCGAATATTTTCGAGCACGGGCTGCAGCCTCCCCCCGCAGATTTTGATGTAAAAATCGTCGCGAAAACTTTTGAGGTCAACATTCACCGCGTCGAGCAAGGGATGAATTTTTTCGAGCGCCTCGTGCGATTCGAATCCGCTCGTGACGAAAACATTCCGAATCCCTTTTTCGTGCGCGAGTTTCGCAGTCGCGAACGCGTATTCAAAAAAAACGGCGGGTTCGTTGTAAGTGTACGCAATCGCGGAAATCTTTTCGCGAACGCAAATTTCCACGATTTTTTTAGGAGGAAGATCGACGCCGAATTTTTCAATTTCCGCGCGTGAGTGTGATTTTGAAAATTGTGAGATTTCAAAATTTTGACAAAAGCTGCAACGAAAATTACAACCAACCGTTCCAAAAGAAAAAATTTGCGTGCCGGGCAAAAAATGAAAGAGCGGTTTCTTCTCGATCGGATCGACATTCGCGCTCGCGGCGCGTCCGAAGACAAGAAGTTTCAGCTCTCCGCCCTCATTCGCGCGCACCCCGCAGATTCCGGTTTTGCCTTCGGCAATCTTGCAGCGGTGATGGCAGGCGAGACATTCCACTTTTTTGTCCGGCAATTTTCGAGAAAGCCACGCCGTTTTTTTCACCTGTTCATTTTAATACCAATTCGTAATAAAAAAGCTATTAATGCCGCGTAGCTTCGATGCTTAGCTTCGATGCTTAAAAGGTTAGACATTTAG
>JBDRIC010000038.1:0-2035 GCA_043816245.1 Patescibacteria group bacterium | reverse complement strand
AAAATGACGAATTCAATCGAATTGTTTGGAGTTGGAAGCATAATGAAGGGGTTAGTGATATTTCCCTAATTATGCTTTCATCTCTGAACAAATCAAGAGTTTAGTTTCGAGATTCGCGTTTCTAGAGTCAGCGACGAGGGTGTCGAGATTTTGCGGCAGCGCGGAATTTTGGCGATAAGATTCGGTGATTGCGTACGAAATTTGTTGCAACTCACTAACCCGTTCGCTGTCCTCCCGAAGCTCACGCGCGCGAAACGGCGAATCGACAAGTGTGAACGCGGTGACGAGACAGGCGAGCACGACCGTGAGGAAGACGAAACCGAAAGTCCGGATGCGAACATCGCGAGCGAAATCTTTGCGTTTCAAATCGTAAAAATAATAACCGCCAAATCCGCCAACAATCGCGAAAATCGTCGCAGCTTTGAGTAAAAATTTGAGCGTAAGCTCACCCGCGAGGAATGAATTTAAGGTGAAAATAAGGTCGCCAATCGCGACAGCGGAAGCGATGAAGATCGCGAAATAAGTCAGCCAGCGACGAATCGCAGAATCCGAATCAAGCTTGCCTTGTGCGAGCTCGGAATTAATTTTGCGCGTCGCGAGGTAATAAATCGGCGCGGCGATGATGAGCGCGGAGAGAGCGAAGCGGAGGACGGATTGGCTGTAGTCACCCGAAAAACTCGGCGTGGTTTCGACAATCGTGTGGTTGATGAGCTGAAAAACGACTTGCCCAATCGCAGTCGCGACGAAACCGAGCGCGGAAAAAGCGACTAAGTAAAAAAACACATGTTTCGCGTGGTCTGAATTTTTATCCATTTTTGTTGGGATTAAGTTCGGACTAATTCTAGCAAATTAAAAGAAATCACCCCGCCTTGGCGGGGTTCCACAAGACTACCGACTATCGACTACAAACTAATAACTGTCTAATATTTCGCGAAATGCGCAAAAGCCTTGTTCGCAGCGGCCATGCGGTGAACATTCTCCTTCTTTTTGCAAGCCGGTCCCTCCCCTTTCGCCGTTTCGAGAATCACGGTCGCGAGCTTGAGATGAATCGGTTTGCCTTTCGCATCCCGCGCTGCTTCGAGAATCCACCGCATCGCGAGAATCCGCTGCCTGTTCGGATTCACTTCGATTGGAACTTGATAAACCGCCCCGCCGACTCTTTTCGGACGAACTTCCATCGAAGGTGAAGCCTGTTCAATCGCAATCGCGAATGTCTCCTCCGGCTTCGTCTCGCCTTTATTTCTCAGCTCGGCAAGCATCTTCGCGAAAATTTCACGCGCGATGGATTTCTTGCCGCCGAGCATGATGCAGTTAATGAATTTTTCCTGCAGCGGATCAGCGCCCGGCAGCAGCCGCGCCCTGAACGGTATTTTGCCCACAAAAGTTCTTTTCATGATTGAAAGGTTAGGATACTCTCCCGCAGATGCGGGATTAAATTCTCCTTTTTGAAGTTGTATAGCGGAATAATTTTAGTGGAAAGTTTGGGAAATGCAAACGGGAAAAAGGTTTTGCGGTTATCTTTGGCTGTGACAATGAATGGCGCGAACCCCTCACCCAACTTCACATCCTCAAAGGGTTTTTCAACAAGATTTCCAACCTTGCTTTTCTTTGCAAATCATTTCAAGGTATGCTACAATAAGCACGCATTTACGCACTAACTGTACACAAACACAAAATGACTTTTTCAGATCTAGCGGAAACTTTGGGTGTTCGTAATGGCACTCTTCGAAAATTTTTTTCGCACCACAATTGGTCGATTAACTCTCCTGAAGATATTCAGAAATTCCTCGCGACACGGTTTTCGGGGCAGAAAATTCATCGTACAAAACGCCCGTGGCAGACGGCAGAACGCTTGAAAAAATGGCAATTCGTGAAAAAAGTGAAGCGGGCAGAGGTTTCACCGCTGGCGGAAAAGATCAAAATCTTGGAGGAAAAACTGGCGCGGGAGGAAACGGAGAACGCGAAACTTAGAATCCGCCACGGCGGACCTACGGCACAGAATTTAGAGAAAGTTGTGCCGAAAGTTGAGGAAGAA
>JBDRIC010000037.1:0-2538 GCA_043816245.1 Patescibacteria group bacterium | reverse complement strand
GTTAATTCAAAAAAAACAGGGTCTGATCCTCGTCTGTGGTCCGAACGGCAGCGGAAAATCCACCACTTTGCGGTCGATGCTGGAGGAGGTGAATGAGACGCGCGTCGAGCACATCATCACGATCGAAGATCCGATTGAATTTGTTTTTACGAACAAGAAGTGCGTTTTTTCCCAACGCGAGCTGCATTACGACACCCATTCTTTCAACGCGGCGTTGAAAGTAGCCCTGCGCGAAGATCCGGATATTGTGATGGTCGGCGAGATGCGCGATCAGGAAACAATCATGGCCGCGCTGAATCTTTGCGAAACCGGCCATCTTGTTTTCAGCACGCTTCACACGAATAGCGGTCCGCAAACAATCAACCGTCTGATGCAGGCCTTTTCGTTGGATCAGCGCGACGCCGTTTTGAGTCACCTGGCAGATTCTTTACTCGGAATTTTGAGCCAAAGACTGGTGGCGAAAAAAGGAGGCGGTCGGGTGGCCATTTATGAATTAATGCTGACTACCAGCGCGATTCGCAACGCGATCCGCAAAGGCGACACTCCGCAGCTGGAGAATACGATTACCACCTCCGCCGGATTGGGGATGATTAGTTTCAATCAGTCGGCCGAGCGATTAGTCGAACAAGGCATCGTCGAGCAAAAAAACGTTGAGCCTTTTATCAGGAGAGAGGAGGCGTGAAATTATTAATTTCATTTGTGATATTTCCGATTGGCGAGAATCGTGAACGCCCGATAAATTTGCTCGAGGAGGAGGATGCGAAAAAGTTCGTGGGGGAAAGTGAGTTTGGAAAATGAAATTTGAAGATTCGCGCGACGCCAAACCTCCCCGCCCAAACCGTGACTTCCGCCAATTACGAAGCAAATTTTTTGGGAAGCATCGCGCAACTCGAGCAACTTCTTCGCGAAATCCGGCGAATCGAAATCCCTCCCCTGCCGCTCGCAGGCGATGATAAATTCGCCGTCGGCAATTTTGGCGAGAATTTTTTGAGCCTCAATTTTTTTGACTTTTTGAATTTTGAGAGAATTTTCATCGACCGGCGGAATTAGCTCGATTTTAATTTTGGCGAAATTTTTTAGCCGTTTCAAAAAATCGACTTCCGCCGAGGCGGCCCAACCTCGAGATTTTTTCGCGATCGCGAGAATCCGAACTTGCACCCGAGAATTTTAATTGAAAACCAAAAAACTTTTGCTAAAATGCCTCAGCTTTTTTCAAGCTGAACTAATCGACCAAGAACCCCGAACCAAGAACCAAATTGCGGATGTAGCTCAGTTGGTCAGAGCGCCACCTTGCCAAGGTGGAGGTCGCCGGTTCGAACCCGGTCATCCGCTCCATTTCGACGAAAGGCGGAGGTCGTTCCGGCGATTTTTTCATTCATCTTCCGCGCAAATTTTTATCCTCCAAGATGGTAAAAAACTGGTGGCTTATACTTTGTTGCTTAGTCGCAAGAATTCCCTGAAATTGAGGATTTACTCTTTGGCAGTCGCGCCCGATTTGTGCGGAAAAGGTTTTGGCAAAAAGTTATTAGGTGCCGTTATTAGTAAATTTCCCAAAAATATTTTCATATTGGAGGTTAATCCCGAAAATAAAATCGCTGTGGGACTTTACCGAAACTTAGGATTTGAGTTTGAGCGAGAAATTGCCAAATATTACGAAGACGGAAATAGCGCCTGGAAAATGTCCCGCAATTGTGACCCCGTCAAGCTGCCAAAACATAGTTCAAAATCTTGTAAGCCAGCTTCGCAGCGATGAATTCGGAGGCAGGCAGATTTTTGATCGGAGCTAGCTCGACGATATCAGCGCCGATGATATTCCTGTTTTTGGCAATCTCGCGAATTAGCGTGAGTGTTTCGTCCCAAAATAATCCGCCGGGTTCAGGTGTGCCGGTAGCGGGCAACAGGCTCGGATCAAAGACATCGAGGTCAAAAGAAAGATAGATCGGTCGTTGGGAGGGTAAGGCTTTTAGGATTTCAGCTAATCGCCAACGAGATTTATCCTTAGTCCAAAAAATCTGAATCCGCTGAGGATTGGTCTCGAGAAAAGGGATCTCTTCCGCCGAGATTGCGCGAACCCCCACCGAGACCACTTTGACTACTTGCGAATTGTCGAGACAGCGGCGAATGGCGGCGGCGTGGGAAAATTTTTCGTCGAGATAACCGTCGCGCAAATCCGCATGTGCATCGAAATGTAGAATTGAAATTTCGCCGAATTTTTTTGTGAAGGCTTTTACTGCCGCCGGAGTGAGAGAATGTTCACCGCCGAGAATCAGCGGAAATTTATTTTCCGCCAAAACCTGACCGACAATTTCGGTAATTTGCGCAAGCGCAGCAGGGAAGGATTTTTTGAAAGGGAATTTTTCCAAAGTAGCCACACCATACTGCCGATAAGGTTCCTGCCAAAATTCCCAACAAGAAAGCTGAAGAAACCAATGAAGCCATCGCGAAAACAATTGATTCATTACCACTCTATCTTTTTAAAACGCTCACATTGGACAATGGCACAGAGGGTGCGAGACACATGGAAATTCGAAATGAGTT
>JBDRIC010000036.1:0-5482 GCA_043816245.1 Patescibacteria group bacterium | reverse complement strand
CCAAAACGAGAATTTTCCGAATCCCGCTCTCGCCGCCGATTTTCTTGATGTCGCGATCGAAAAAATCGATGAGAAAACGGTGACGATGACATTGCAAAAAAAATACGCGTTCTTTATTTACAATACCTCGATCGGACTGCTACCGAAACATCTTTTGAAAGATACGAATCCGGCTGAACTCCTCGCAAGCAATTTCAATTTGAATCCGACGGGCTGCGGACCGTATCTCGTCGATTCGGTGAGTGGGAATGCCATTCGTCTTTCAGCTTTCCCCGATTTTTATCGCGGGCGACCTTTTATCGATTCGATTATTTTTCGGATTTTTGAGAATGAAGAGCAGCTCGCCAAAAATCTCGAGGGAATAATGGGCACGAAAGATTTGAGCGAAAAAAATGTGAAAAGTTTCGAAAACGATTCGCGGCTCGAACTCCATGATTTCACGCTACCGCAGTACGTCGGACTTTTCTTTAATACTGATCGCGAGATTTTGAAAGACAAAAAACTGCGACTCGGACTGCAGCTCGCCACGAACAAAGAGAAAATTGCAGAGGCGCGCGGCGGACGAGTGAAAGTGCTCGACACTCCACTCCTGGAGATCGCTTCCGCTGACTGGAAATACGAATTCGATGCCTCGCGAGCGGACGGCGCGCTTTTCGACGCCGGTTGGCAATACCGCGACAGCGAACCGGAGGTCGTGGCAGAAGGAGAAAAAAATATGGAAACTACTCCGACTCAACCGCCCCTCGAAACTCCTTCCGCCCCTCTCCCGCTTTCGAATTCGAATGAAGCGAATTTCATTACACTGCCGAGCGCGGAAGATTTCTTCGCAACAAGTGAGGCGGAATTTTTCCTTGAAGGCATCGCGCCTGAAGGATCGACCAAAGTCGTGGTAAACGGCTACCAGCTTTCGAAATTCACGGCTGGCGACAAATCGTGGAGCTATAAAGCTTCCGTAAATTTGGGGACTTTGCGGGCGGGTGAAAATGAATTTGTGGCAGCAAATCAAGACGGCGAATTCGATCGTTTGCGGATTTTTTATTCGGCGGATGAGGGAGAGCGAGAGAAATGGCTCACAGCAGAGCGAGAGAAAATCGCGGCAGCGGAGCCGACAGTCGAACCGGCGGCGAACGAGGAAGAAATTGAAACCGAGCCGGAGAAAACGAAGTCTACTTCCTTGCGGCTGCGGTACAAAAATGACGAGCCGCTCGCGCTCAAACTTTTGATTCCAGAGGCACAAGCAGAATTTTTGTCAGTGGCAGAGGAGGTCGCGAGACAGTGGCGGGAGCGCGGCGTGAAGCTCACGATTGAACGTTTGCCCAATTCGGAATTTTTGAATCGGCTCACGAAACGTGATTACGACATCGTACTTTTCGGGCAAAATCTCGGCTACAATCTCGACACATACTCCTTTTGGCACTCGTCGGAAGCACGTGAAGGCGGCAGCAATCTTTCGAATTTGAAATCAAGTGCGGTGAACGCGTGGCTCGAACAAATTCGATCAAGTTTCGATTCCGCGGAACGCCGGAAACGGCTCGCGAATTTGCGGGAAGTTTTGAGCGAGGAGGTGCCCGCGGTGATGCTCTACACGCCGACTTATTCGTACGCTGTCGATCGGAAGGTGAAAGGTCTCAATCTCGGTCGGATTGCATTGAAGCGCGACCGGCTGGCAAATTTGCCGAGCTGGTATCTTCATGAATCTCGAGAAGCAACCGCCGATCTCGACGTGTGGAATTTTTTGAAGTGGTTTCTTAACGAAGCGCTCTGAGATGAAAATTCTCGCTCTCGATTTCGGCGAGAAACGAATTGGGCTGGCGGCAGGAGATTCGAAAATCGGGGTGGCGGCAGCGAGAAATTTTTTGGCGAACGATTCGGAAATTTTTGAAACTCTTTCCGAACTCGTCAAGCGCGAGGGTGTAGAACGAATCCTTGTCGGTCTCCCTCGCGGCTTTCACAGTGAGACGCAGCAAACGAAGAATGCGCGCAAATTCGCAAGAAGATTGCAGGCAAAAACCACCGCGACAGTCGAGCTCGCGGACGAACGTTTCACCTCTCGAATCGCGGAAGCGAATCTGCGAGCAGCGGGTGAAGATTCCCGCCAGCAAAAAAATTTGATCGACTCGGAAGCCGCGCGGATAATTTTGCAGGAACACTTTGATTCCGATTTCTGCAAACTGCAAACTAAAAACTGCAAACTGTCGTGAACACCGCTCAAAAAGTTTTATCGAACACCGCGATTCAAGCGTTCGGTCGCCTCATGACCGCCGCGGTTTCGATTGTAATTTTGAAGCTGATTTCGACGTACCTCGGTAAATCAGGCTACGGCGCATACACGACTGTTTATGAATTTCTCGCGTTTTTCGCAATCATCGCCGATTTCGGCATTTTCCAAATCGCAGTGAAAGAAATGAGCGCGTATCCCGACCGACGACGCGAGATCTTTGGAAATATTTTCGCACTTCGAATCTGCCTCGCAACTTTCGCGATGCTCCTCGCAATCGCCGCCGCGTTTTTTATTCCGAAATATTCCGGCACCCCGATCCCGCTCGGAATCGCGATTGCGAGCGGAACAACTTTTCTAACGATAATTTTCGGGACGCTTTCGTCAATCCTGCAAGTGGATTTACGAATGCAGTGGAATGTTTTGGCTCTCATTGCCGCGAAATTTGTTGCACTCGGCTGGATGGTCGTGACAATTTTTCGCTGGCTGCCGGAAGATCCGGAACGCGGATTTTTTCAGCTCCTCGTCGCTGGCATCGTCGGCGGGTTGCTGCAAGTTTTGATAACTTTTTTGGCGGCGCGGAAATCGACGGAGATTTCGCTACGGTTTGATTTTAAATTTTGGCGGGAAATTCTCGCAAAAACTCTGCCGTACGGCGCGGCGGTTTTGCTCGCGACGATTTACGTGCGAATTGATGTGATTCTCCTCTCGCTGCTGCGGAGTCAGGAAGAGGTGGGAATTTACGGAGTGGCGGCGCGGATTTTGGAGAATCTTGCGGTAATTTCGATTTTCTTTTTGAATTCCGCGCTGCCAGCCATCACCCGCCTTTTCCAAGATAACCGCGAAAAACTGAAGCAGCTTTTGCAGCACGCGTTCGACTTTTTAATTTTAATCGGACTGCCAATCGCAGTCGGCGGGATCACGCTCGCGTATCCGATTATTGCGCTTGTTTCCTCGCCGGAGTTTCTGTCGAATCTCGCGGAAAACTTTTACGGTTCGGACATCGCGCTACAAATTTTGTTGGTCGCGATGCTTTTCGCTTACCTTGGAAATCTGTTTGGTTTCACGCTCCTCGCGGGAAATCAGCAAGTGAAATTAATGTACGTGAATGCGGCGGCGGTTATTTTTAATGTGGTGAGCAATCTTGTGGTGATTCCAATTTGGGGTTTTCGCGGCGCGGCGGCGACGAGCGTCGCAAGCCAAGTCTTCGTCTGCATTCTCGGCTTCTTCTTTTTGCGAAAAATGATTGCTGTGAGCTTCAATTTAAAAACTGCAGGGAAAGCCTGCCTCGCGGCAGCGGTGATGGGCGTTTCCGTTTTTTGGCTCCAGCCTCATTTTTTCAATCTCTTCGGAGGAAATAAAAGTTTGTTGTTGCTAATTCCGGTAGGAATAATAATTTATGGAGCGGCGCTAATTTTGACGCGAGCAATTACTCCAGAGATGTGGGAGTTGGTGAGAAAGAGAAATTAAAAAGCCACGACCATGTCCACCGGAACTCGAAAAGCAAGTGCCGACACTTCTTTCTTTTGTGAAGAGAGGTTTGGAGATTCCGGATTTCTATCTCTTCGAAAAATATTAGAAGAGCTGCTACTGCTCCCGCGCCAAATTCCCAAAATCCACTTTTACTCTCCAGTGTCCGAAGTCCAACAGATTTGTAGCCTGCTCAAAAACACTCCACTCTTCTAATCTCTTTACTTGAAAATCCTCCAAGTGCTACTCCTAAATCCTTTATCCTTTATTCTGAATAATACGCAATCGGATTCTTTTTCACCCCATTATCCACTACCTCGAAATGTAGATGAATGCCAGTCGAACCCCACACACGACCGGTATTTCCCATCGTGCCAATTGGAGAATTTCGTTGCACTGAATCTCCCACCCCCACGGCCAACTCTGAAAGATGCGCATAAAGTGTCTGGAAACCATCACCGTGGTCAAGCACAATCACGCAACCGTAGCCGCCGTTCCAGCCGCATTGCGACTTGACAACCGTACCGTCTGCCGCCGCCACAATCGAAGGCTTGCCTTTGTCGGCAATATCCACCGCCCAATGCCCCGACCGACCGCCGAAATAAGTGGTGTAAATCCCCGTCGTCGGCTTTACCATCCACTTGCCATCTTTATTTTCTGCGCCATTGGCAAGAATGATTGCTCCATCAATCGCCACCGGCGGCTTGTAACTAGCGTAAGTCCCTGGCGAGCGCGAAGCGAGATAAGTCCCATTGCCCGCATACACTGTTTTCTTCCCTCCCGGGATAATAAGTTTCGTACCGGCAATCAATTCCGCTTCGCTTCCCAATTGGTTTTGCTTGCAGAGCTTGCCCTCTTCAATCTCGTACTGCTTCACTATTTTGACAAGCGAATCTCCCTCCTTCACCTCGTGGGTAATCCCCGATACCGGCAGAATGCTGAGTTTCGTGCCTGGTTTCAGCTGGTGTGGATTCGTGATGTTGTTTTCCCAAATAATTGTATCCATCGTAATCCCGAATCGCCGCGCGATTGAGGAGAGCACATCCCCGTCTTCCACTGTATATTCAATGATATCGGCAAGATCGGAATTATCCGTCTCGCAACTTTGCCCCGTGTTTTTAATGAGAAATCCATCTTCCGTCATCGCGAGAGAGTCGAGGGTAAAAGTCGGGGAATCAATCGCTAGCATCATCCCATCAAGTTCTTCATCGGCCAATTCAGCTACCGCCCCACTCGGCAAAAAAATCGGAACCAAAAACACCGCCGCCGCGAGAAACAAAGATTGTGCCGCGAGTTTGCGGCGGGGATAGCCCGGACGTTGTTGTTTCAGTTTACTAATCCTATTTCGACGGGCAGCGAGACTGGCTCTCATTCGAAGCATAAATTGTGGGTGGGTGGCGCGTAGAATACTAGATTTTGGGCACGCACATTTCCATTTGAAATTTTAATAGCGATTTCTCCTCTTTTACCAACCTTTTGGCTTGACTTTTTAGGTAAATATTTTGAAGTGCAGATGGAGAATTTTAAACCCTTTTTGTGAAAAATCAAGCTTGCTAAAAAGCTTCCCTCAATTTAAAAAGAAGCTTATGAAATTAAAAGCGATTCTCTTCGACTTCGATGGAACTCTCGTCCATTCAATTGACCTGCTTGTAAGAATTTTTGAAGAGATTTTGGCAGAACGAAAATTCCCTCCCGTCGCCACGGAAAAGATTCGCACCCTCGTCGGCAAGCCGTTCGAGAAAATTTTTCGCGAAATCACCCCCCTCAAAAATGTGGAAGAGCTTGTGAAAGATT
>JBDRIC010000035.1:0-6918 GCA_043816245.1 Patescibacteria group bacterium | reverse complement strand
CGCTGCATCTGTTTCGTGAGAACATTCAGCCTTTTTCGGCGGAGGAAAATTCCAGTGATTCCGCTGCCAGCTGCGAGAATGAGATACGGTTGGATCAAATTGAAAGTATAAAGTTGAAAGTATAAAGTATAAAGTTTTTAGTATTACTTTTTGGATTCTAAAGTGCTCACATCCTCTGCGGAAAAAATTTCCGCGCCTCCTTTCGTGAGCCAGATTTTCACTTTTTGATTCAAAATATCAAGCGCGATTACTTTGCCCTCGCCCTTTTTGGTTTTCACGATTGAGCCCCACGCAGGCAAGTTTTTCCGCATTTTTTTGTATTCCTCGAGCTCGTATGCGAGGCAGCAAAGCAGTTTCCCGCACGGTCCGGAAAGTTTTTCCGCGCCTTTCATCGCGAGTTCCTGCGCTTTTACCATTTCCATCGTAATGCTCCGAAATTTCGGAATCACTTTGTTGCTGCAGCATTGTTCTCTGCCACAAATTCCGAAACCGCCGCACGCTTTCGCGCGGTCGCGCGTTCCGAGCTGCGTGAGATGAATCCGCTTTTTCATTACCCCCGCCAGTTTTGGCACTACTTCTTTGAAATCAATCCGCTCATCCGCGGTAAAAAAGAAACTAATTTCTTCTTCATTGAAAGCAAACCGCGCTTCTACGATCTGCATCGGCAGCGCGAGCTCCGTGATTTTCATACGCGCTTTTTCGAGGGCATCGTCTGCGAGCTTCGCATTTTCCTCGAATTTTTCCGAATCTTTTGCGTTTGCTTTCCGCAAAATTTTCCCATCCAAAATAATTTCATTTGCTGTGAGTTTCTTCCGATCCAAAAAAACCACCTTGCCAATTTGCTTACCGCGATCTTTTTGCTCGAAAATTATCTCATCTCCGAGCGCGAGTTCGAGCTCGTTTCCCCCCGTGGAAACGAGAATGGCATCATCGTAAAGATTTTTGATTCCGATATTCATTGAGAAGAAAGTAAGAATTAAAAAGTAAAAAGTAAGAAAAATTTTAAATTTTAAAACAAGATTGAATGTTTAATTTTAAAAAATTGGGAAATTCAAAATTGCTTGAGCTTAAAAATTAATTTTATCATTCATAATTCATAATTCATAATTTGTTAGATTTGAAGAAGTAGGCTTTCCACCGCGAGGCGCGGATTCACATTTCCTCTGATCAGCTTGCGGGTGGAGTTTAACTGGCGGATTAATTCCACAAGTTTTTGCGGAGTGTATCTAGAATTCGCGACCGGCTGTTTCGCGCGGGTGAGCATGAAGCTCCGCAAAAAATAAGCCAGAGCTTCCAAAAATTTTTGCACTTCCAGATTATCCGCACTCACTTTTTCTGCGAACGCTAATTTTTCCGCGATGTTTGGTTTTTCGACGAGGTTTTTCAATTTCTCGAAATATTCTTTAAATTCTCGGAAAACCGTGGGATTTTCCGCCAATCTTTGTGCGCGGATCGGTTTTCCCATCGAAAAATTTACCACGCGGTTTCGCTCCTCTTCCGTGAGGTTCGGAAATTTCACGCGCAGCATCGCGTCGATTGCAGTCGGATTCACATTCCCAAAATTCATCACCCGGCAGCGTGAAACAATCGTCGGCAGAAGAAGTGATTGGTTGCTCGTGGTGAGTAAGAAGGTGGTATTTTGCGGCGGCTCCTCGAGAATTTTCAAGAAAAAATTAGCCGCCTCGCGGTTCATCCGTTCAATGTTGTGAATCACAAAAACTTTCCATCCATCGCTCGTCTGATTCACGCGCGCGAGAACTTCCCGCAAATCGTCGATGCGAATCGTGTCCGTTTTTGCTTTTGGATTTTTCGTGCGGTGAGATTGGTTGAAGTTCGTTTTTTTTGCGATCGTTTCGAGATTCTCATTCACTCCCTCGATCCACAATTCATCCACGAGAGTGAGATTCGGATGCGTGTTTGCGCGGATGAGTTTGCAATCGTCACACTCTCCGCACCCCTGATTTCGGCAAATCAAAAGTTGGGCGAAAAATCTAGCAACCGTGAGTTTCCCCACCTCCATCGGTCCGGAAAAAAGGTAGGCATGTGAGATCTTCCTGCTCTCGAAATCATTTTCGAGTTCCGCGAGGCGATTTTCGTTTCCGGTCGTCGGCCAATCGAATTTAGTCATTCAGTTGAAAATAGTTGAGAAACGCGATTAATCGCGTTTCTACTTTCCCACTCGCACTTTCGCGGCGTGCAAAACTTTTCCATTCAATTCGTACCCTTCTTCCAAGACTTCCAGAATCTTTCCGCTCTCGCCGTTTCCTGTCGCAATCGCTTCGTGTTTCACCGCATCGCATCGGTCTCCTGTTTTCACCTCGATTCGCCGCAGTCCCAGGCTCTCGAGAGTTTGCTCGAGTTGCTTCTCGATTCCCGCGATTCCCTTCACCCACTCATTTTTCTCCAAATCAGCGGGGAGATGTCCGCTCGCGCGTTTGAAATTATCCAAAACAGGAAGTAATGCGGCGAGCGTGTTTTCATTCGCGAACTTCGCAAATTCGATTTTTTCACGCTCCACCTTTTTTCGAAAATTCTCAAGCTCGGCGAGCGCGCGGAGATACTTCTCTTCAAAATCGATTTCATTTTTTGGAGGCTGCTGGTTTTGGGAATCGTCGTTCGCGGGAGGATTGGCAGAGTTCATTAAAATTAGAAATTAGAAAGTAGAAAGTAGAAAGTAATAAATCGTCGTGATTTTAACTCAAAAAATGTTTTGTTAGAATGACTGCGTGAAACCGAAAATTAAACTGAAACCGTGGGGGCGTGAAATTTGGTTTGCGGACACTCGGAAGTACGCAGGCAAAATTCTCGAAATAAAAAAAGGCGAGCGGCTGAGTCTCCAGTTCCATCGCTGGAAGGAAGAGACGCAACTTCTTTTCGAAGGGAAGGTGCGCGTCACTTTCGGTTCAAACGAAAAAAAATTGCGCACGAAGATTCTCACGCCGGGTGAAGTATTTCATATTCCGCCGAAGATGATTCACCGCGTGGAGGGGCTGGCTCCGCTCTCCAAGATTTTCGAAGTTTCCACGCCTCATCTTCACGACGTGGTAAAACTGTCTGATGATTACGGTCGGCGAGGTTCGGGGAATGATGAGAAGCTGGATGTGAGATTGGCAGGAAGGAATTAAGAAGGAAGAAAAGTTCAAAGTTCAGAAGTAAAAGGTCAAAGCCAACAAACAACTTAAAAATTAAAAGTCGACAATTGTTCTGCGCTCAAATTCAATTCATGGAATTAGTCAAGATTTGACTTCGAAGTGATTTTTTGCTAAAATCTCAGAGTTAATTGCTAAAAAAATTAGAGTCAAGATGCAAAATAAAAACTGGCAAGCGCGGTTCTTCAACTCTCTGAGTTTGACAGGAAGAGAAGAGAGAATGGTTTTTGAAGTCGAAAAAAAAGATGGTTCCACGGAAACATTGCAAGTGGCTGATGAAGGAGCTAGAGAGAATTCTCACACGAGAGAAGAAAGAAAAGAAATAGGCGATACTTTCGGAGGGATTCCTATTAGAGAAATAACCCTACTGATCCCAGCATTGCGGGGGAATTTTGTTTTAATTAAAAAAGCAGAGGCGGCGCTCCACGAAGTTCGCGCGGCGACGGAACAAGATATTTGCACAGGTGGCGTGCAAGAGTTATCAAAAAAAGCAGCTAATGAAGAGATTGACTGCAATAAATATACAGGGTTAGTAAACCAACTTTTAAGAGAGGGTGCCGCCAAACTCGGAGATGTCCCGGGTAAAATCGACTGCTCTAATGGTGCTAATCACCACATTACAGTCTACAAGTTTCCCGAAATAAATATGATTGGCGCTGAGATGGGCTGAAGTCCCTGTCCGTTGCTAAAGAGGGGCTTGGGGAGATTCGAGAAAGCGGAAACGATGTTTTAAATCTCCATGATTTTATTCGTGAGTGTTTTGTCTAAATTCCAAGAATCGTTGAGCTACAGGAATCACATTTAACAGGAATTAATTTTTAGGTTCTTATTAAAAAACATTCTTGTAGTTCTGACGGAGGTACTATCAAACTTCCAACTTCCAGCTTTCAAAATCCACCCTCTACTTTTTTCTCCCCATCAATTCATTCACTTTATCCACCGCTTCGAAAGGGGTGTGCTCGGATTTTTTCAAATAAAGATCGGCGCCCATCGCCATCGCTTTTTGCGCATCTTTTTCTTGTTCAAGGTTCGAGCTAATCACCACTTTCGTAGGGAGAGAAGTATTGTTTTTTAAAGCTTGCAAAACTTCGTAGCCATTCATCTGCGGCATCATGATGTCTAGCAAAATCACATCTGGTTTCCATTCCGCGGCTTTCGTGATCCCGTCCATCCCGTTCAAACTCACTTCCACTTCGTAACCCTTCGCCTCAAAAGCGGTTTGAAACATGTTGCTCAAATCCTCGTTGTCTTCGATGATGAGAACTTTTAGTTTTTCTTCATTCATAGTAGAGGAGATTAAAGAGAGGGTGAAAGGTGAGTCCTTTTTCGGTTCGTTTCGCACGGAATACTTTTCCAAATAGATTTTCTAAGACTTTTTTCATGATTGCAAGCTTGAATTGTGAGTCGAAGAGACGAGTCGATGTCAGCTTTTTGGATTTTCGATGGGGTAAGTTCCAGCGGAATCGTGAAAATAAAATTCGAGCCGTGACCGACCCTACTCTCTACCCATACGCGACCGTTGAGTTTTTCCACGATTCCTTTCACGATTGAGAGACCGAGACCAGTACCCTGATAGCTTTTTTGGAGGTAATTCTGAACTTGACTGAATCTCTCGAAAATCACTTTTTGGTCTTTTTTTGCGACACCGATGCCGTTGTCGATTATTTCGAACTTCAAAAATTCTCTCTCGCGAGTGAGGCGGATGGTGATGCGACCATTTTTAGGCGTGAACTTAAACGCATTTCCGAGCAAATTCAGCGTTACCCGTTTGATTTTGTCTTCATCGGTTACAATTTTCGGATTTAAATTTTCGGGATTTTCGAAGTTGAACTCGATTGATTTCTCCGCGCACTTCACTTTGAAATCTTTCACGATGTTTTCTATCACCGGTAGCAGCTCGGTTTTTACAAAATTAAATTCCATCCGACCAGCTTCAAGCTTGCTAAATTCGAGAATAGAATTGATGAGCGAAAGAATGCTTTCGCTGCCGGAGCGGATTCTTTCCAAGAAATCGCGTTGTTTCATATTTAATCTTCCAAACTTCTCCGAAATCAAGAAATCGTTGTAGCCCTTGATGATTGTCATTGGAGTCCGCAGGTCGTGGGAAGTTACCGCAAAGAAAGAATCTTTCGCGTGATCAAGTTCTTGAAGTTTCTGGTAAGAACAGCGGAGTTTTTGGGATTTTGCTTTCAATTGCTTTGTTTTGCGCGCCACTTCATTCTGCAAGTCCGCGCTGTAATTCGAAATTTTCAGTGAGAGAGAAATGTGGACCGCCGCTGCTTTGAGAATCTGCAGTTCTTTATGGGTGTAAGTTTTTTGGCGTGGTTTGTGACCGAGAAAGAAAAAGCCCACGAGTTTTCCATTTTCCCCCCAAAGCGGAAAGCAAAACATTCCCAATTTCTGGATTTTATCGAGTTCTTTTTCTTTTCCTTCCGGTAAAAATTCTTGTAACGGGAGATAGTCACCTTTAGATTTTTGGAAGTAGTCTGAAAGCGGCGCAAAAAGTTTGAGATTTCCCGGATTCAAAAGCACCACCTCCGCTGCGCTGATTTTTAATTTTTCGATGAAAATTATGTGAACGGAATTTAGCAGTTCCGGTAAACTCGTGTAAAAAATCCTTTTTTTATAAAAGTCTCCCACCGCTTTTGTAATGTCGTCGAGGTGCTTCATTCCCAATAGGCGGTAAAAAAATCGCGAATTGAAAAAGTTCGAAAGTGAAAAATAGGTCGCGAGTGAAATAATCGGAAACAACATCAAAACCGAAAGTTGTTCACGGCGAAAGAAAATCACGTAGGAAATTCCGAGACCCAATCCGAGCGAGATGAGGAGCGCCAAAATCTTTTTCGCAATTCCCAGCAGGCTCAGCTGCACATCAAGATAACGGTAGCGGAGAATCGCGTATGCAAAAGCAGTGATTTGACCGGCGAGCAGGATATTGAAATAAATCGGAACCGAGAGGTTGTAAGCCGGGAGAAAGTTAATCACGAGGGCGGAAAAGCTCACCACCTCGCCGAGATAAATATATTTAATTTGCTGCTTTTTGATTCCTTCATTTTTTTTGTAAAAAGTTCTGAGAAGATAAAAAGCGCGCGCGAAATAAGCCAGCCAGATTACGATCCAAAGATGATAAAGCATACCCGGCTCCACCCAAAATGTGAATCCATTTTTTGCGGCAACCCCTTCGATAAAAAATTTCGTGGAAATCAGCGGGAGTAAGAGGGTACTCAAAATATACCCTCCGCGAATCAACAACTTATTTTTTCGCGTGATTCCGAGAACCGCGCACACGAAGTGAAAATTCGCAATCGCAAGGAAAAAAGCTCCGACATGTAAGATTCGAAAAGAAAGGAGAGAGAGTTCGGAATTATTCGTGGTGAGCGGCCAAAAACTTCCAAAAGCCCAAAAGGCAATCGCGAAGCAGAAAATCGCGAAAGTTTGGTGGATGAGCTGATTCCGCTTTCTGAAGTAAATGACTGTTCCGACCGTGAGCGCAACGATTCCGTTGACGAGCGCGGAGATAAAAAGAAAGAGATTCATTTGTTTTTATTTTTTAATTCGAGCTTTCTCAGTTGCGAACTGGGTTATTTTAGCAGAAAACGGCTTTAAAAGCAAGAGGTTGAACTGTAACTTTACACACATACAATCAAATCGGATCAGGAGATTTTTGGTTTGAGAAAATAATTTAACCCCTAAAATTAACAAATTCCGGATTCGCTTTTTCAAATCTCCGTCTCTACTTTCCTTCTTGCAATTTAAAAACTCCTGCTTC
>JBDRIC010000034.1:0-2444 GCA_043816245.1 Patescibacteria group bacterium | reverse complement strand
TGGTGGTTCGTTACGAGAGAAAGCAGCAAAACCACTTGGGATTCAAACTATTGGCTTATTCTCTAATAAATTTACGGAAGTTTATTAAGTCGCAATGAGTTCAATTAACAACAACTCTCCGCTCCTCCTCACTCAACCCATACAAACTGGGGTCGATTAAAGTCTCTCGATCTAAAAATCCAAGTTTGTAAATCTGAGGGAGGATTTTTTGTTTTAATTTCACATGCGCAGTTTTCATCTCGGCAAAAAAGTCATTGCCCAAATTTGCGTCAGTGAGTGAATTGCGAATTTGCCACCAGCCAGCATCCCAAGATTTAATTTTGAACTGCGGAGTTCGCAGTTTAGAAGTTTCGGTGAAGAAAAGCTGATAAATTTTTCGTGCAATTTCCAAAACTTCTGCTGACTCAGCAGATAATTTTTTGCCAGTGAGAAAATCAGCGACGAAGGTGTTTTGTTTTTCCGGCGCGGCGAAAAGTTCGGTGTCGGTAATTTTCCATTTCAAAACTTCGTTAATTGGAAACGGAAAAAATTGATTTTCTATTTGAAAAGTCTTGTCGAGATAATCGACATCGCGCAACGCTGACGACTGATTCGAGCCAGCAAAAAGCGACCACACAACGCAGTCAAGAACAAACTCGTCGGGTAGTTTTTTCTTCGGCTGTTTAAATTGGTCGCGGTCGTTGATCCATGTCGCTTTCGGAATCCGCCGCACAGCATGAACCATCATCGACTGCTCAAAGTTTTTGGGAGTGATTGACCAGCCGTCCGCATGTCCGAACGGTGCGGAAAAAAATGCCGTCAAATTTTGTTGCTGAAAATCATTGCCACTGCCCCAAAAATAACCAATTGCGCCGTCAGCAAGTTTGTCGAGCCGAACATCTTTTTCATATTGTTTGATCGCCGAAGAAAGTGGCGGAACTATTTTTGTGTTTCGCGGTCTTTTGACCCACCGATTCAAAAACTTTTCTTTTTCAATAATGCGAACTTCTTTTTGTCCAATCTTCGTCCGGTTTTTTTCAAAAACATCGAGGATAATTTTTTGTTCAGCGAGCTTTTTCTTTTTCGCCAAATCCCAAACTAAAAACCCGACGGGAAACTTCCCCCTCGTGCCTTGAAAATTCTCAGACGAAAAAATAAATCCGTTTTTGAATTTGAAATCAAAAACTTCTTTTCGAAAATCCTCGTAATTTGTCGAATTCAGATATTTTAATTTTGAAAAAAGTCCGAGTGTCGCGTACGGCAGTTCTTTTTTAATGCGAAATAAAAACTGGATAAAAAGTTCGTCTCGCGAATTACCAAATTTGTTTCGTTCCATTCGATCGCGAATTTTTGTATGGGCGACAGTTTTTTTCGAGCTTGCCCCGTGATTTCCACTTGTTGCAAAAGGTGGATTAATTAGCACCACCCATTTATTTTTCGGATCAGCCAAATCACGCCGCAGATTTTCCGGCAGTTTCCACTTCTTTTTCTCGAACTGCATTTGCGATTGCTTCTCATCCGCAAATAAATTCTCCACGTCATTATTCAAATAATCGTAATGAAAACAATTCTCCTGCGCCCATGGAAAAAGCCGCTTGAGATGATCCACCTCGCCATGGTCAATCGTCGAAAGATAAAAATTGTGATGGCACTCCTCCGGCAAATAATATTCCAAATTCCCCGTTCCTGCCGCCATGTCCCAAATTTTGTACTTGTTGTACCACTTTTTACCCAGCGTTTTTTCGAGGTATTGCAAACCCTTCCGCGCGAAATCCAGCGGTGTAAAAAATTCGCCCTCGAAACGACGCAGCGTGTCGTCCGTCAGCCGATCAATCTTCGCAAGAATTCCCTCGATTGTTTTCGGGTCTCCGACCTTCTCGTACAAATTCCAAAACTTTTCGTAATCCGCCGCCACGATTTTTTTCTCGCGCGGTTTTTCATTTGTAAATTCGAAAATCACTTTTCCCGATTCGGGAACAAAATGACTGCGATTTTTCTGAATGTCCGCGACGAAGTAGCGCGAAGACTTGAAACCATTTTCGACCGACTCACCAAAAATCTTATTCCATCTCTCAAAAACATTTTCGAAATTTTCTTCGGTAATTATTTTTTTGTCCGCCAGCTTCATCGCAATTCGCGGGTCGAAACAAGATTTTAGTTTTTCAGAGAAATCTTTGAAATCATACTCGTATTCAATCTTAAAAACATTGATTTTGTCGGACAGCTTCCCGCTGGCGACAATCGCCGCTACTAAATTTTCATCAGGAGTCGAAGGTGCAAAATCCCAATCAAAATTTTCGTCATTGTAAAATTTTTGCCAGTTTTTCGTTTCAGTGATCGCCGTTTCATTTTTGTCCGCGAGACAAATAAAAGGTGGAACTGTTTTTTCGTCAATGCCAAACTTCAAGCGACGAATGTAGTAAAGCGACTGCGCCAAAATTTTTGCGAGCGATTTTGGGCTTTTG
>JBDRIC010000033.1:0-10804 GCA_043816245.1 Patescibacteria group bacterium | reverse complement strand
ACACGACTAATTCACTAGACGGTTCATTCTCTCATCTGAAGGACAGGTTGAGGGTGCATCGGGGTTTGAGATGGAGCAGAAAACTTAAACTGATTGATGAACTTTTGAGATAAAATAACACCCCAAAAGTTTAATTAAGCCTCAATCTTTAATATTAATTCCCTAATACTGTGGATCGTATCTAAATGGGCATTAGTTAGTGCAAAAAATTCCTGAAAGGGTTTTTCATCATATACTCTCTTCTTAAGTTCTGATTTTTCCGGTAGTTTTTTGTTTTGCTTCTTCATCTCTTCTGCAAAAAATTTTAGTTGCATCACTCGATTATTTAAATCGAATAATATCTGTTTCTTAAAAATGATCAATTTCTTCTGACTAATTTTTTTTCTAACACGACAGAATTGTCCAAAATAACAAAAAATATCTAAAGGACTGAAATTTTTATCCTTCACAAAAGGAAACCAGAGAATATCCGGCATTAAAATCCAAACTAGTTGACCTCTCATTTTGGCTTGAATCTTTTTCATAAGACTGATTTTATCTTTTTTCCTTTCCAAATCAAAAACCCCACCAGCACCAAGTAATAAACCACCACAAACGCAATTCCAAAAAATCCTACCTCCACGCTCGCTCCTGGCAACTTCGCGCCCCATTCTGCGATCCAGAGAATGTAGCTCAACAAACCATACGCGAGGAAACCGATGAGAATTCCCGCCGGCAAATAAATCGCGCCACAAATAACCGCGATGAAACCGAGCAGCATTGCGAGCGGAATCGCCGGCGCGACGAGAACATTCGCGAGCGGAGAGACGAGTGAAAGCCGATCAAAATAAAAAACAATCAGCGGCACCGCGGTGATTTGCGCAGAAAGAGTGAGCAAAAGCGACTCGCGAATCGCAAATTTATTCGGGATTTTTTCGAAATATTTTTCAAGCAACGGCGAAACGAAAAGCAGCCCCGCTACCGCCGCAAACGAAAGTTGAAACGAGACATCGTGGAGAAGAATTTTCGGATTTGTAAAAATCATCACTGCTGCAGTGAACACAATCGCTAGTCCCGCATGGTATTGCCGACCATGCGTGAGCGCGAAAAACGCAAGCAAGCCCATCACCGCCGCGCGAACCACCGCCGGATTCGCGCCGACGAGCAGCGTGAACGTGACGACGAAAACAGTCGCAAGCGGAAACTGAAACCGGCGGGGAACGAACGAACCGAAAAGCGCGGTGATGAGAGCAATCACGAGCGCGATATTGTAGCCGCTGATCGCGATGATATGAGTGAGACCGGTCGCGTTGAAATCAGCGAGAACTTTTTCGGGAATCCCCCGCCGCGAGCCAATCAATAAACCCGCCTCAAAACTCGCGTGCGGTTCCGGAAAAATTTGATTAATTTTTTCCTCAAACCTTTTTTTGAAAGCAAAAAGTTTGGCAAAAAGAAAACTTTTATTCCCTTCCGAAATTTTCTCAATTTGCGAATAATACATCACCGAGCGAATCCCGAAACGATCGAGGTAATCGCGGTAACTAAATTCCTCCGTCTCGAACGGAGTTTGCAGCTCGCCACGAAGCAGCAACTCATCGCCGTAGAAATATTCCGGCAGCAGCGAAGTTTTGATGAGAACTCTTCCTTCGACTTTCTCTCCATCTCGTTCTAAAATTTCGAGCGTGTATTTCGAATGATCCGTTCGCCGATCCGGCTCCTCGGCGATAATTCCGCGCAACTCCACCTGCACTTCAAGATCATTGTAAAAATCGAGGGTAGCGAGAGTGGGCGTGTGAATTGAAAATTGGAAACGCAGCATCCCAAACGAAACTCCTGCAAACAGCAAACCTGCAAACAAAACCCGCGGGAACTTCCTCGCGAAAATTGAAATTAAAATTCCGCCAAAAATTGTTGCGACGATAAATTCGAGCGGAACTTGCCAAAATTCTGCGAGCACAACACCGCCCAAAAAAGCGAGCAAAAGAGAGATTGTGAGCGCGCTTTTTTTGAGTTTACTCATCCGCTCTATTTTAATAAAAATAAACAACTCGTGGCACGGTAGTCCGCCGCGGCGGACGTCGGACTCATAAACCAAGTTGGAAAATGGATATTGGAAAGTAGAAGGTGGAAATTTAATCACCCACTGACTAAATTTACACCTTTTAATAACCAGTCTCCTGTTTTTTCGGCTTATTTTGAATCAGTATTACACGGGTTTACTCATCCGCTCTATTTTAATAAAATTAAATAACTCATGGCACGGTAGCTTAGTTTGGTTAAAGCGTGGGACTCATAAACCCAAGATCGGTGGTTCAAGTCCACCCCGTGCCACCAAAATGTTTTCTTCGCCGCAGGCGGAGGAATCATTTTTGGCGATGCTGGTGACGCAAACTACCGCGTCGAAGCGAAAACAAAATTGAGAACTCATGTGCCGGGGCGACCCACTAGTAGGCTTCGGTCTAGCAGGAGTGTTGGCTAGCTTCAATCCGCCCCATGCCACCATTCGCCCCGCCTCGCGGGGCTCACGACAAGCCATCTTTTTTTACTAACCAAGATTCAAGCTCGTCCAGAGAGTCGCCAGCGCACGAAGGGTCCACCCCGTGCCACTACCAAAAATTAATAACGTTGGTAAAGTTGAAACAGTAAGAACAAGCTATGGACAAAGCTATGCATTTTGTGTTATAATTAAAAGATAAATTAAAAGTACCCCTGCGAAATAAGAACACCAAACTTGTTCAAATTAGCCAGAAATGATACAAAAAGGACAGCTAACCTCTCCAAATATGCTGCGCTATCACACTCTCAAAAAGAAACCTGCTCATTTCAAAAGCTTCACTGGGTTTACGGTGGAAGAGTTTGAAAACTTGGCAGACGAGATTCATTTAGATTGGGCTGAACTGCAAAAAAGTTTCTACAAACCGGAAAAGAAGCGGCTGAGAAAATATGGCGGGGGCAGAAAATTAAAGTTGGCGACACTGGAAGATCAACTCCTCCTTGCGCTCGTTTGGGTAAAACTTTACTGCACTAATTGCCTGCTCGAATATCTTTTCGGAATTGATGAAACTAAAATCAAAGGTTACCGAAAAAGAATTCAACCGCTTTTTCAAAATCTCTTCTTGCTCCCGAAAGATAAACGCAAAAAGATTAGAACACTGGAGGAGTTGAGAAAAATTATTCCTGATTTAGACGCGGTAATCAGTGATGCCACCGAGCAACAAATTTCTCGACCAGGTAAAAAACGCAAGCAAAGAAAATACTATTCCGGCAAGAAAAAGAAGCACACTGTCAAAACCCAAATAACCTCTACGGTCTCCACTTACATTTTAGATGTATCTGAATCAGTCGAGGGCAAAAGATCGGACTACAAACTTTTGCAGGAGAGCGGAGTCCTGAAGTGGATTAGAAATTTGAAACTCTATGTTGATTTGGGTTATCAGGGTATCGATTCAGACTTTCCTGAAATCAATGCTGTGATTCCCCGCAAGAAACCGCGAGGCAAACCGCAAACCCGCAGCAACAAGATTTTTAACAGAAAGATGTCTCGGATTAGGGTTCGAGTTGAAAACGCGATTGCCAAATTGAAGAAATTCCGGGTTCTCGGTGAGAAATTCAGGCATAATCTGAAAGATTACAATGCGACCTTCCGGATGATTGCTTCGCTGGTAAACTTTCGGACACTCCAAAGAAATTTTGAATAGTTTGAAAAACTATCGGGTAGTTGTCTCTTGAGATTGAGTTATTTCGCAGGGGTACTGGTGGGTTAATGTTTCGCAAGCGACTTTTTATTTGTCTGGGCCACTTTCATCTTGAACTGTGATTTTTGTGATTACGCTGATTTACTGTGATTAGTTTGTGCTTGAAACAGAGACAGTGGCGAATTGGAGATATCAGCAGATAACGGCAGGCGGAAAATCATAGTTAATCCATCAATCAGCGTAATCAAGGTTCAGACAATTTCACAAAGCAAAGAAACCCGAGAGCAAAAGCAGAACATTCTTTTGAAGAAGTTCGCAAATCGCTTCGGGTTTCAGATTGACCGTTCCTCCTCATTCCAATTAAAACAACCGACTGCGTAACCATGTGCGCTGTACCAACACCACTCCGAGCATGACGGCACCCAGAACAACAAGCACCTCACTAATACCGAGGCAGCAGCACAGCAACTGCCGATAGAAATGTCCGTTCCGCTGCCTCCTCTTTTTTCACGCAAATGATGACGACCGAAAAAATAACCAGTCCAAAAAAAGTTAAAATTGACATCATTTTATGTCTCCTTTCTAAAAAAATTTTAAAGTTTACGAGGAACGGCCTCGAACTTCGACCATTCCTCTACAGTTCCAAGCTACCGCCTTCAGCCAAAGCGGCAATTCGGAACCGTGAAGAAAAGCACAAAAATCCGAGAGATTCCTCGCAAAATCGTGATTTCAAAGAACGAAAGGGGAGATTAAGGGAAAATCTTAGAATATATATCTCTCTCTTTGTCAAGACTCAAAAATCCACAATTGCGGAAAAAACGAGCCTTCGCGACCCTCCCGCTGCCGCGTTTTTTGAATTAAAATACATTCCCGTGGCAGGCAAATTTATCGCAATTTACGGAGTCAATAACATCGGCAAAAGCACGCAGACCTCTCTCCTCGTGCAGCGGCTGGTGAATGTCGGAGTGCGCGTGGAGTATTTCAAATACCCGCTTTATGATCTCGATCCGACTGGCAAAATGCTGAATGAGATTCTCCGAGGCAAACAAAAGCGGAGCGTGCAGTCGATGATTGAATTTTTTGAAGGAACAAGTGTCCGCCGACCGAACATGAAGCGCAAACCCAGCGTGGTTTTTCGCAAACAGCCCATCGCGCCGAAAGAAATCCGACAGCGCGTCACCGAGGAAGAATTGCAGATGTGGTATTCATTGAATCGGTATCAATTCGACCCGCAGATTCGCAAAAAACTCGCGAGTGGAATCTCAATCGTGGCGGAAGATTACACTGGCACGGGGCTGGCGTGGGGAGATGCGAAAGGCGCGGATCTCGATTGGCTCGTCGGGGTGAATAAATTTTTGCGGGAACCCGATCTCGAAATTTTGATCAACGGAGAGCGGTTTTTAGCAGGCAAGGAGAAACTCCACCTCCACGAATCAAGCGATCGACTAATCGGAAAAGCGCGGAAAAGTTTTTTGAAGCTCGCGAAAAAAAATGGATGGCGGACAGTGAACGCGAACCAGCCGATTGAAAAGGTGAGCGAGGATATTTGGCAAGTGTCAGAGCAGCTCTTCAAAAAAAGCGAAATTTGGAAAAGTAGAGACGCCACGCGCAGCGTCTCTACTTTCACCAGCTGGCAGAGTAAATCAACCGGTTCGCCGTGAAAAGAAAAAGTTTTGCATTTCAGTTCGCTCCCACCCTAAAATTAAGGTGGTTTATTTTTTAACTTCCTTTCCGATGAATCGCCAAGAACTCATCGAAGCTCTCGCTTCGAGAATAGGTCTCAGCAAACGGCTCGTGACCGAGATGTTGGAAGGTCTCATCGCCACCATCACCGCTGAGCTCAAAAAGGGGAAAAACGTGACGGTGACCGGCTTCGGCACCTTCCGCGTCAGCCATCGCGCTGCCCGCAACGGAGTGAGCCCCCGCAACCCGCAGCAGCGGATTCAAATCCCAGCTCTCAAAGTTCCCGCTTTCCGCGCGGGCAAAACTTTGAAAGATGCGATTCGTTAAATCGTTTCACATTTTTGGATAACGGGGCATCTGTTTTTTGTTTGCCTAATTTTTTAGAATTTGAATTCCGGGGAGTTCTTTTCCTTCGAGGAATTCGAGCATCGCGCCCCCACCGGTAGAAATGTGCGTGAATTTTCCCGCGGGGATTTTGAATTTTTTTAGCGCGGCAATCGTATCCCCTCCGCCGAGAATCGTGGTGGCAGAAGTTTCCGCGCAAGCTTGCGCGATTGCTTTCGTGCCGGCTTCGAATAGTTTGATTTCGAATAAACCGACCGGTCCATTCCACACCACCATCCCCGCCTTTTTGATGATTTCGGAAAAGCGACGAGCGGTAGCTTCACCGATATCGAGAATTTTCATATTGGTAGGAATCGCATCCGCGCGGAAGGCAAAAGTTTTTGACTGATTGCTAATCTCCTCGTTCGAATCGACGCAAACGACATCCTCCGGTAAAGCGAATTCGCCACCATGAGAATTTGCCGAATTCAAAATCTCCCGCGCAAGATCGGCTTTGTCCGGTTCGCACAAACTCTCCCCCACTTCGAATCCTTTGGCTGCAAGAAAAGTATTCGCGATCCCCCCGCCGAGCAGAATCGTATTCGCGAGTTCACTGAACTTTTTGAGCACCCCGATTTTCGTATCAATCTTCGCGCCACCGAGAACGAGCACAAGTGGCTTCGCCGGATTCTCAAAAACTCGCGCGAGTTCGTTAGTTTCTTTTTCTAGCAGAAAACCCGCTACTGCTGGCAAAAATTCCGCAATCCCGAAACTGGAAGCATGCGCGCGATGCGCCACTCCGAAAGCATCATTCACAAAAAGATCACCGAGCTTCGCAAGTTGTTTTACAAATTCGGAATTATTTTCTTTTTCCTCGGGGTGGAAGCGCGTATTTTCGAGAAGCAATACGTCTCCTTCCTCCAACTTTGCAACAATTTTCTCAACCTCGCTCCCCACGCAATCATCCGTTTTTTTAATCTTACATTTCAAAATCTCGCCTAATTTTCGAGCAACGGGATCAAGCCGTAGTTCGTCGACGATTTTTCCTTTCGGTCTGCCGAGATGCGAGAGGAGAATAATTTTTGCGCCGGCTTTTCGCAGAAATTCAATCGTGGGCAGGCTCGCGCGAATCCGAGAATCATCAACCACCTTTCCGTCTTTAAGCGGAACATTGAAATCCACGCGCAACAAAACTCGTGCTCCTTTCAACTTTTTCGCCTCGCGAATCGTTTTCAATTTCACGCCTCAATTTTAGCAAGCTCGCTGGCGAGCTGCACCGCCGCCGCCGCAAACTCCGCTCCCCGCATCGCTCGCGTTTCCGCCTGTTTTTTATTTTCAACCGTGAGCACACCAAAAATCACGGGCTGCGCGAATTCGACTCCAAGATCGGCAATCTTGCGCGCGCAATTTCCAGCAACGAAATCGAAGTGGGCGGTCTCGCCGCGAACGACGATTCCGAGACAAATCACTCCGTCAAATTTTTTCGAGAGCAGAATTTTCTTCGCGAACGTGGGAATTTCGAATGCGCCGGGTACCTCGAATTTCTCGAATTCGATTCCCAATTTTTTCAATTTTTCCGAACAGCTCGAATTCAAAACCTCAAGCGAGCTTCCTGCTTTTTCAGAAAATCGAGATGAGACAATAGCAAACTTCATAGTTCGTTCTAAGTTTTACATCTTAAGCTCTGAATTAACTTTGCAACATGTTTCGCGAGTAAATCCGCCTCGACATTCACCCGCTCACCGACTTCGCGAATCCCGAGATTTGTTTCTTTCAACGTGTGCGGGATAATCCCCACTTCAATTTTGTTTCCGCGAATCGAGATAACTGTGAGCGAAATTCCGTCGAGCGCGATTGAGCCTTTTTCGACAACGAGTCGCGATAAATTTTTCGGAATCGCGAGAGTAAAAATTTTGGAATTTTTATCTTTTTTAATCGCAAGAATTTTCGCGACCCCGTCGATGTGACCAGAAACAAAATGCCCGTCGAAGCTGCCCGACACACCGACCGGTCTTTCCAGATTCACGCGCGAACCAATCTTGAAGTCGCCGAAATTCGTGCGGCGGAGAGTTTCGGGCATTGACTCGACGGTAAAATTAACACCACGCTTAAGCGTGGTGTTAATTTTTATGACGGTGTGGCACGCGCCGTTGATCGCGATGGAATCACCCACTTTTAAGTTTTTGGAAGTTTGGGGGGCGAGAATAGTGAAAGCGGTGTTTTCACCATCTTGAAAAATTTTCGTGATCGTGCCGATCTCAGTGATAATTCCAGTAAACATGGGTGGGAGTATTGAGAGTGTTAGGAGTGTTAGAACTCGTGAATTCAAATCTCCACAAATTCTCTTTCTCTCTTCGCGTGGAACACAACCGCTTTTTCATAGCCAACCTTTTTCGCAAATTCTCTCGCTGCTTCGAAATTTTCCGCAATCCGATCGGTCGAGTGCGCGTCGGAATTCAGTGTGATCGGAATTTTTCTTTCGAAAGCCGCCACCAAAAGCTCCTCGCTCGGATACCAATCGCGGCACGGCTTCCGCAGCCCCGCGCTCGAAATTTCCAAAACCATTTCAGAATCAGCGAGCGCGTCGAGAGCAGGCTTTGCCAATTCGAGAATTTTTGAATTTTCCGACAGTGGATATTCGTCGTTGAATTTTTTGATCAAATCGAGATGGCCGCCAATGTCGAATAAATTCGAGCGGACCATTTTCGAATATTCGAGAAAATATTTTTGGTAAATTTTTTCCACGCTTTCAAAATTCGAAAAACCCATCTTCCAATCTTTTTCGTAATCGAATCCCCACTCACCAAGAAAATGAACCGATCCGATCGTGTAATCGAAATTTCCTTTTTGAATCAGGTCTTTCGCCCACGGAATGTTCTCCTCGCCGAGCCAGTCAATCTCGCAGCCCTTCAGAAGTTCAATCTTGCCTTCAAATTCTTTTTTCAAACTTTCCACTTCTTCGAGAAAATCCTCCCATCCCACAAGCCCGCGAATTTTCCCAATCGGATCATCGGCATATTGAAATTGTGGCAGCCGCGGCGAGTGTTCGGAAATCCCGTAAATTTTTAAACCTTTCGCGATCGCAGCTTCCACCATTTCCCGCGCGGAATTCTCTCCGTCTTGCTGCCGAGTGTGAGAATGAAAATCGAAGAGAAGGGACATTGGGATTATTAGGATTTTTAAGAGTATTGAGATTTTTGGGAAATAGATTTTATCAGTTTGCAGATCAGATAAGCAGTTTTATTTATGAACTCCAGAAGTTGAAAATAGTCTTTTTCATTTAAATACTTCCTGTCTAAAGACAGCTCTGCCAAACAATCAACTTCCACAAGAGAACTTTTAGCAATTACGAAAAAACGAATTTTTTCTTTATTGCTTGTCCTTTCGTTACCTTCGGCTAAATTCGCACAAACCGAAACAGCAGCTCTGCGCAACTGGGAAGTCATGCCAAATATTTCTTCATGCGGAAACTTCTTAGTTAATTCATAAACAAGCGCAACGAGTTTTTTAGCACTCTGCCAAACCACCAATTTTCGAAAAGAATGGTCATATTGCTGCATTACTAAGTAGTCCTAATAATCCTAACATCTCTCAATATTCCCAACAATCCTAAACACACCGATATTTCACAACACTTCTTGCAAACCTTTTAACAGTTTTTTATCCTCCTTCTCATTTCCGACCGTAATCCGGAGGCAATTTTCCAAACCTTTTTTCGCCGAGAAGTCGCGAGCGACGATTCCATATTTTTTGATCAAATTCTCATAAATTCTCGTCGCGGAAAACTTAGAAGGAAACCTGACAAGCAAGAAATTCGCATCCGACGAAAAAACAGTCAGCCCTAAATCCCGCAATTTTCCCGCAAGTTTTTCTCTCTCTGCAAGAATTTTTTGCACTCCTGCCTCCATCTTTTTTTGCGAATTCAAAGCCTTTTCTGCAAGCCTTTGTGAAAGTGCGTCGACGGAATACGGAGAGCGCACCTTCGCGAGAATCTCCACAATTTGGGAATCCATCAAACCATAACCAACCCGCAAACCCGCAAGTCCCCACGCTTTTGAAAAAGTGCGAAGAATCACAAGATTCGAATATTTTTTGAGTAGCGGAACGACGGATTTTTGCGGTGAAAATTCAATGTAAGCCTCGTCCACGACGACGATTTTTTTGGAGTGAAGAATTTTTTCAACATCCGCGAGAGAGATCGTTTGCCCCGTCGGATTATTCGGCGAGCAGAGAAAAATGAGCTTCGTTTTACGAGAAATTGCCGCGAGAATTTTTTGCGAGTCGAGGGAAAAACTTGCCCTCGGTCCCGATCGGGAGCATGCCCTCGACTCCGATCGGGGGTCTTTTTCAAGTGGAATTTCACGAACTTTCAATCCCAGCAAATTCGCAAAAACTCGATACATCGAAAAAGTGGGGGTAACCGTGAGTACCTCTTCGTTTGATTCGACGAACGCTAGCAACAACAGCCAAATTATCTCGTCGGAACCATTGCCGACGAGAATTTGATCCGCGCGAACTTTCGCGTACACTGCCAATTTTTTTCGCAAACTTTCCGCGAGCGGATCGGGATAACGGTCGAGCTTCACATTTTCAATTTTTGGAAGAACCGAACCAAATGAATTTTCATTCGCGTCTAGAAAAATCCCCGATTGGAGTCGAGAACAAGTTTTTGCCTCGCGGACAAGCGAGCGCGCCGAAGAATACGCGGGAGAATTCCGCACGCTTTTTTTGACGAGATTTTGGATCTTGGTAAGAATGTTGAGAATATTAAGAGTGTTGGGAGTGTTAGGAATATTGAACGAATATCCCCGATCATCTTAACACTCCTAATATTCCTACAATGTCCTAATACCTCCCCATAGATTCTAAAATAGAACCGAACAGAGAGGTAGACTGTAAAAGGTCTAACTCAAACAATCCTTAACCCCTCTGTTCTATGTCACATTTTACACTCATCGAGCGTAAGACACTCGAGAAATCAATTAGAAACAAGATTAGTTATGAAAAGATTGGTCAGATAATTGGGAAGGTTAAAAGCTCCATTTCAGACGAGATTAAAAATAATTCGATAGATGGCAGGTACGATGCTGAAATTGCTCACATCAAAGTGACTCAAAGAAAAG
>JBDRIC010000032.1:0-8031 GCA_043816245.1 Patescibacteria group bacterium | reverse complement strand
AGCCGTCTGCCCTGTCAATCCCACATCTACATAATCATCCACCCCATCAAATTCTGCCGCATTATTGAATTGACCGGTCGGAAAACTTTGTCCACTCTCGTCCACGTCATTCCATGCTCCGGTATTTTCATTGCCGGATGCGTCGGAATAATTTCCATCGAGCTTCCAAAAACCCACTCGCTCATTCTCAATCCAATTTGATTCCCGCCCATCCATCGCGGCAATCGTGGCGACTTCACCGACAGTTATCGAATCCAATTTCGCCGACCCCGCGAGCGTACCGGCACGATCGTTCGGCGTGCCGACCAGCGGCGCGTTAAACAACAAACTTTGCACTTTAAAATTTATACTTTCTACTTTCTGTGTATGTGCCTGCCCGACCGACGGAATTGTTGAATTGAAAATCTCAAAAATTTCCGAATCGAGCAAAACATAATTCCAAATCTGCGGCTCGGCGAGCGTGCCGGAGAAGTAAGTTGAACTCTCGTCAATGTTGCCGGCAGATTTTTTGCCGCACTTTCCGACGGTGAATTGTTTGTCTCCCGCAGAAAGCGGCTGCGCCATCCACAGCGTGCTTTTCGCTGTTTTTATGCCGTTCACAAAAAGTTTCACCCCGCTGTCCGCGTCCCAGCCGGCGGCAAGATGAAAATTTTCGTACGCGGAAAAATCCTGCGAAGCCGACTCGACATCGACCGTCTCCCAATCGGCTGCCTGTCCCGAGCTTGTCGAGGGATTCCAAATCTCGAAATGAAATTTGTCCCCCACTCCATCGTAATAAAGTCGTTGCAAACCGGAGTCGAAAATGAAATGTTTGTCGGTGTCGGCATCCGAATCAAAATCGGGCGAAACCCAAATCGAAAACGAGCCTTTTTTGGTTTTGCCGTCGGCGGTCGTCGGGAGGTTGCCGAGAGTTTCAAATTCGGGATTTTGAGAATTCGAAGAAGTGGCGGCAATTCCTCGCGTTGCCCTTTCTCCGATCAAAATTCCATCAGGGGTGAGCTGAAAAGTTTCCTCCGAAACAGTGGTACCGACTGCTGGAAAAAAAGTGAGCTTGCCAGTGTCTCCGTCAAAGTCGGTGACAAAGACAGTTTCACCGTTGTTGTCTCCGGAAGTGAAAGTGAGCGCGGCACCATTCCAAAAATCGTCGGATTGTGTGAGCGCGGAATCAAAAAGCGTGGTCGGCGTGCCGGTGTCGGCCGTCGAGGCGATGCTCGCTCCGGCGAGTTCGAACTGACTCGCGTGCGTCTCGAAATAATCGAGATCAAAAAGAAAATTCGAGCTATCGACTGAATCACTCTGCCGCGGATTTTTCTTCGCAAGTAATTCGAGTTCGACGGTGTGTTCGGAATTTCGCAGTCCGGTCGCGAGCAGAATTTTTTGTTCGGTTTGAATCGTCTCGGCAAACATGTCGATCTCGTTCACAACTTCGAAATTTGTCCCGCCATCGATCGTAGCACGGACGATACCGGCGGCGGGCGAGCAAGTGAAACCAGCCCAAATTTCAGTGGCGCGATTGGTTTCGAATCGGATTTTCGAACCGACAGAATTTGTCTGTAACGAGTCATCGGCAGCGAGCCAATCTCGCGAATTGCCGGTCGCGTTTCCGAGAAATTCATCTCCATTTGTATCAATTGCGGTGATTTGCGGATTCGCGGCAGAAGTTCTTCCGCCGTTGTAAATCGCCGCCACCTCCTCCCCCGACAACTCGCGCGAGTAAATCGCGAAGTCATCGATTTTGCCATTAAAAAAGGTAAAAACACCCGATTCGGGTGTTTCGACATCGGGTGTTTCGACATCGGGTGTTTCGACATCGGGTATCATTCCAATTTTCAATGCCGATACATCAAAACCCGTCGCAGTGGTGATGGAAATGTGGTGCCACGCGCCTGTCTGTACAGACGCAATATCTTGCGTCTCCTTCTCCGAACCGTCGACATAAATCGTCGACGCATCGAAGCCAGTCGCAACAACCATACCGGCTGCCGTTTCAATCGAATGAACACCGCCATCAAAATCGACAATGCCACCCGAATCGTCGTCGGCAAAAATCCAGAAACTGACGGCTTTAGCCGTTTGTTCTGTCGAACCTACATCCACATAATCATCCGTTCCATCAAATTCCGCTGCGGAACCGAAGCGTCCGGAAGGATTGATGAGCGAATCAGTCGTGACTGTGAACAAATCGGCAGCCTCCGGCTCAGCCGTGAAAACATCGGAAAGGGTGAGCGTGTCAGCGGTGTTTGAAACGATTGTCATCGTGGCAGGCGCGCCATTACCGGAAACAAGAGTGAATGTTTCGTTCGCCCATTCATCCGCCATCCAATCAACATCAGCCACGGTAATCGCAGCATTCGTTTCATTCGCTACAGAAGAAACCGCGCCAGAAAAACCGAAACCGGTACCGTTGTTTTCATTGCCTGACGAGTCGGAATAATTTCCATCGAGCTTCCAGTAGCCGGCGAGACCTTCGCTCGGGAGGAAACTCTCCGTGCCACGATTGATTCGTCCCGGATTGTTGGTTTGCGAATTTTCGCCGTGCTGATTTCCGTCTTCGAAATTCGGAGCGAAAGTCCGCGCACCGCGATTCACGAGCCGGATGAAAGTGGTCGGATCGAGATCGAGCGGATATGTGAGAACTGTCCCGTTCACGAGAGTGAGCGTCGGCGACAATTCGATTATTTCTTCTGCTAACTGCGAACTGGAATCTGCCAACTGTAAAACATCCGCACTCAAATTTTCCGCTTCAATTTCAATTGGAATTTCTTCGATTATCTCCTCCGCTTCCTCGACCACTTCATCCGAAGTTCCTTCGATAACCTCCCCACTTTCAACGCTTTCAGTCACTTCGACTACCTCCTCGGAAGCTGCCTCGTGTGATGCTTCCACCTCTTCTTCTTCAATTATTTCAATTTCAATCTCCTTCTCGCCGACCGCTTCTTCATCAACTTCTTCACTCTCGCCTTCTGAACCCTCCATATTTTCAATTTCCAAACTTTCCTCGTCTGAAATTTCAACTTCCGGAATCTCCTCGTCTTCCTCAGAAACCTCTCCACTTTCCACTTTCAACTCTCCACTTTCCAAATCCTCCTCGCTTTCTACCTCCTCATTGACTTCTTCAATCGTTTCTTTTGAAATCTGCTCACTTTCAATTTCCTTGCCAACTTCATCCTCTGCCAACTGCCCGTCCGCCGTCTTGTCCTCCGAAGTCGGAACGAAGGAGGAAGCTTCAGCGAAGGCGGGCAAACTGGAAGCTGCGAACTCTTCAACATCAATCACGAGCCGTAATTTATATCTCCGCAAAATTGTTCCGTCCGATTCCACCACCTCCTCAAAAATTAAATTTGATTGCGCGAAAGCTTCCTGTTCAGAAAGAACTACGATTTCGCCAAGTTCCACCGATTCCGCGATCACGATTTCAACTTCTTCGTGCTTCTCAGGAACAAAAAACTTTTCCACTTCCGATTCCTCGATCACTTCAATCTCCTCCTCGAAAGCCTCTACAATTTCTTCATGTTTCTCCGGCGCAAAAAACTTCTCCACTTCTGACTGTTCGACTACTTCACTTTCTTCCTCGACAGAATCCGCCTCATTTTCTGCAGAAATTTCTTCCATCGGAATCTCGCCCTCTAGAATCTCCCCACCTTCAACTTCCTCCTCGGTAATTCCAGCTTCCGGAATTTCTTCGTCTTCCTCAGAAACCTCCCCGCTTTCCAAACCCTCTTCGTTTTCTTCTACTGTCTTCTCTTCTGTCTCTGCCAACTCTTCTTCGTTCTTCGTTTTGAGTTCTGAGTTTTTTTCTTCAGCACTTCCAATTTCAACTTCATCAGTTTCTGAAATTTCCTCGATTTCTAAATTCTCACCATCTGCCGACTGCTCGTCCACCGTAGTCCCGCTAAGCGGGACGAAGACGGGCAAACTGTCAACTGCCGACTCTTCTCCACTTTCCAAATCTTCCTCCTCTGCCAACTGCGAACTGTCAACTGCCAACTCTCCTCCACTTTCCAAATTCTCTTCCCGCTCGCTCTCCACGCTCTCATTACTTTCGATAATTTCTTCGATTGAAATGTTTTCGTCGAATTTCTCAATCTGCTGAAAATCCTCTTCCGCGTTCGCCGCCGGCAAGAAAAAAGTTTTCAGTAAATTAAAAAACGAAGTCTCCTCGCCTTCTTTATTCGGAGTTTCTGTTTCAATATTTTCCTCGTCTTCCTCAGGAACCTCTCCACTTTCCACATTCAACTTTCCACTTTCCAAACCATCTTCCTCGCTTTTAATTTCAGTTTCAGAAATTTCTTCATTTTCATTTTTAATCTCGCTTTCAACCTCTTCGACTTCCTCAACAGAATCCGCCCCACTTTCTTCGACTATTTCTTCCACCGGAATCTCACCCTCTGGAATCTCCCCGCTTTCAACTTTCTCATCATCAGTTCCCGAGACTTCCTCGATTTCCAAATCCTCACCGTCTGCTGACTGCGAACTGTCAGCTGCCAACTCTTCTCCACTTTCCAAATCCTCTTCTGGAAAAACAACTTGCTCTTTGAGCTCGTCGAGTTTTTCGAGAAGTTTTTCGACCGCGTCTTCTTCGATTACCTCGATCTCGTCTTCTCCAATTTCCGTAATTTCCACAACCTCGATCTCGTCTTCAATATTTTCCGAGGCTTCTTCAATTTCCTCCTCATCCGTTTCTGAATACGAATCGAACAAATTTTTAATTTCCGCAGCCGAGAGAGCGCGGTTGAAAATCTGAACCTCGTCAATCACTCCCGCGAAATTTCCATTCCCACCGCCGATGAGAATCAACTCATCGTTCGATGTGAGATTTCCTTCTGCCGCGAGATAATTTTCTTCCTCCCCATCCACGAAGATGCGAATCTTTTCACCGTCAAAAGTAGCGGTGAGGAAATACCACTGTTCAAGGTAAAGCGCGGAGGTATCCCATGCCACGCTCAAATTTTTATCATTCACCCGAAACATCGCCTTCCAACCTTTTTCTGAATCTTGATACAGCGAGTGCCTCCCAATTCCGAGAATTTGGGAATTTTGGTACGCGCTTGATCTCACGAACGCGGAGAACGTGAGTTGCTGCGGAATTTCGAAATCGCGCGGAATTTCCACGAGATCATCCTCCCCATCGAAAAGCAGCGCGCTTCCTCGAATTCCATTTTCAAACCACTCCGCGCCGGAAATCTTCCCCTCGTTTTCGGAATCCTCAACTTTCGCAATCTCCCCTTCGCCCTCGTCGAATTTAATTTCCGCGAGAGTCGGATCGATTTCAATCTTTTTTTCTACTGACTGCAAACTGGAATCTGCCAACTGTTTTTTCCAGCCCAGCTCGTAGTGGACTCCGCTCTCTGCGAATTTTCCCTCCGCGTCGGTGATGTTTGGCGCGGGAGTGTAGAATTTTTCTTCACCGGTCGAATCGACAAAAACGAATCCTCCGTCATCGGTTGTTTGAAGCTTCAAACCGATTGTTTCGACGATGTAATTGAATTCGGTGGGAGCAAACGAGTTTTTTAGAATAATGTCCTCCTTCACTCCCATCTCGCCCGCCGTCACGAGCAAATCGGTTGATTCCCACAAATCGCGGTACAAAATTTTATTTTCCTCATGACTGCCCTCCACCTCATTCGCGTTCCAATTGAAATACCGTATCTCCTCGCGAACTTCCGGCGTGGCATCTTCCGCCACCTGCTTGTCGCTCTCCATCGCGGAAACAATATTTCCCGCCGCCTCAGAATTTTCCGCCAGCACAATCGGTTCGGCAGATTTTTTCGAAATTTCGACCGCGTACGGCGTGCCTTCAGTTTCGAGAATTTCAGCGTTGTCAGAATTTTTTTTGAGATTCGGATTAATTTCTTTTTCCTTACCGGTAATCTCGTCCGCAAAAGTAGCGAGTGCGCCCGCCTCTTTTAAATCGGCAACGACTTTTTCCGCATCTTTTCGTTTACCGAGAACATCCTCCACCGTGCTTCCGCGCTGCATTTTTCCAAGTACCATCCGCTCAGTCCATTTTTCAGAATCATCTCTCGCTATTTGAATTTTATCTTTCCGCTCCTCATCGTGAGTTTTGGCGAGCTCCGGTTTTACTTCGGAAAGTTTTTCAATCTCCGCGGTAAGAACGTTTCCCTCTAAAAATTCCGGATGAATTTCCGAAATCTCCGCTGCCCAAACCGGCAACGGCGAACTAGAAACTGCGATCAGCGCGGCGAGAATTATTGAAAAAAACCGCTCGCCGCGGTGAGCTCCGCTTTTTTTAACCGATTTTTGGTTTTTGTAAAACAAGATGCGCTGTTTGTTTATTTTTTATAAAATGTGTCTGCCATTTTACAATTTATCCGATTATTTTAGCAAAAGTAAGTATTTTTTTCAAGTCATGGCTATTGCTTAATTTTACAATTATTTTATAATAAATTGACCAAAATTCTTGCTGACATTCTCGAAAATAAACGTGCCGAAATCGCGCGCGCGAAAGCCGCCTGCCCTCCTGAAACTTTGCGAGAAATCATCGAACCCTCGACTCGCGATTTTCGAGGCGCGCTCCTGGGTGGACGAGATGAAATTCTTCCGAAACTGATTGCCGAGCTAAAACGTAAAAGTCCTTCAAAAAAAACAATTTGTAAAAATTTGGATGTAGAAAAAATTGTAAAAATTTACAATCGTCGCGCCGCCGCGATTTCAATCCTTACTGATTTTAAATTCTTTGGCGGGAGTTTGGAGGATCTATGTGAAGCGAACCACGCCAGTGAAATTCCGATTTTGCGGAAAGATTTTATTCTCGATGAATATCAACTCCTCGAAGCAAGGCAGTTCGGGGCGGATGCGGTACTACTAATCGCGTGTATTTTGGAAATTGAAGAAATCGAAAAATTGCTTGCTGAAGCCAAAAAATTGGGTATGGATTGTCTCGTGGAGATTCATTCGAATGAAGATTTGGAAAAAGTTTTGAAAACCTCCGCGGAAATTATTGGAATAAATAGCCGTAACCTTGACTCGCTCGAAATCAATCTCGACACCATTTTCCAACTGCTTCCGAAAATTCCGACGGAAAAAATAATCGTGGCAGAAAGTGGAATTAAATCGCGCGAAGATTTAGATAAATTGAGTAGAAAAGTAGATGCAGTCCTCGTAGGAACATCGATTTTGAACTCGGATAACATCGAAGCTAAACTCCTCGAACTTACCGTTCTCTAAAAATGAAGCCTCTCATCAAAATTTGCGGAATCACTAATCTCACGGATGCGGCAGCTGCCGTGGAAGGAGGAGCGCATTATCTCGGTTTGAATTTTTTCCCCCACTCTCCGCGAGAACTCACGCCGGACACAGCAGCCAATCTCGCGCTTGAAATTAAAACTAAATTTCCGCATGTGAAACTCGTGGGAGTTTTTGTGGACGAGGCGGTAGAAAAAATTCGTTTGCTTGCAGAAATTTGCGAACTCGATATTTTGCAATTTCACGGAAACGAATCCCTCAAATTTTGCACGCAATTCGAGCTACCAGTATGGAGAGCTTTCCGCGTGAAAAATGAGAGTTCTTTCGATGATTTGCAGCAGTTTTTAGGTTTGGATGGAATTGTCTTGGATGCTTTCAAACGAGGACGATTCGGTGGGACCGGTCAAACTTTCGATTGGAAATTGATTCACCGCGTCCGCGACCAAATTCCTTTTTTCATTCTCGCGGGAGGCATAAATTCGAAAAATGCGGCGAAAGCTGTAAAGCAGTTGAAACCCGACGTGGTGGATGTTTGCAGTGGAGTGGAGATTGAAAACGATCCGCGTAGAAAAGATCCAGAGAAGCTCGCGGAATTATTTGAAGTGATAAAAAAATGTGATACCAATTCGCAATAAAAAAGCTATCAATGCTGGATCAGGAGATTTTTGGTTTGAGAAAATAATTTAACCCTTCAAATTAACAAATCCCTGCTTCGCCATCCCGCCCAAATCTCCGTCTCTGCAAAGTTAACCCCCTAGATATCTAGGGGGTTAACGGTTTCGTGCAAGTGCTTCACCTTTGCAAATCTCCGTCTCTACTTTCTTC
>JBDRIC010000031.1:0-2829 GCA_043816245.1 Patescibacteria group bacterium | reverse complement strand
CTGCGCTCGTCGATCACAAATCTCTACTTGGCGGCAAAAAAGAGAAAATTTGGGCGAAACGGGTTTTTGGCAGAAATTTTGATCGATTTTTATTGCGAAAAATTTTCGAGGAAAACGCGCCGTTCCAAAATTAGTTAAAATTTGAATGTGAATTTCCAAATAATTCCCGCAATCGATTTAATGCACGGAAAATGTGTGCGACTTTACAAAGGCTCGTTCGATCAAAAAACCGAATACTTCACCTCCCCCGCCGAGCAAGCGAAAATTTTTGAAGACGAGGGAGCCGATTTGATTCACGTCGTCGATCTCGACGGAGCAAAAGCGGGCGAGTCGCGAAATTTGCGGACAATCGCGAAAATCTGCGAGAGTGTGAAAATTCCGATTGAGGCGGGAGGTGGGATTCGCAGTTTGGAATCCGCGCAGAAATTGTTTGAAGTCGGGGTGAAGCGGATTATTTTGGGAACGATCGCGATTGAACAGCCGGAGCTTTTGAAAGAATTCCTCGCTAGGTTCGGAAATGAAAAAATCGTGGTAGGGTTGGATGCGAGGAAAGGCGGACTGAAACTCGCGACGCGCGGATGGAAGGGGGAAACTGACCTCGACGTGATCGATTTCGCGGAGGAGCTTGAAAAAATCGGGGTGAAGCGAATTATTTACACCGACATCGCGCGCGATGGCACTCTCACTTTTCCGAATTTTGATGTAAATGAAAGACTCGTGAACACCACAAATTTAAAAATAATCGCGAGCGGCGGAGTGACGGATATCGAGCACTTGAGAATTTTGAAGCGAGTCGGCTGCGAGGGGGCGATTCTCGGGAAAGCACTTTACGAAAACGAAATTTCGCTGGCAGAAATTAAAATGAATTTGAAATTTTAAGTTTTCTAATTTCTTAATTTTAAAAAGTTTCAATATTTCAAAATTTAAACATTCAATCTTGTTTTAAAATTTAAAATTCGAAATTTAAAATTGATGTCAAATGATTGGATTCCTCTCCGGCAGCGTGATCAAAATCCGAGGAAAAAAAATTATCCTCGATGTGAATGGGGTGGGATATGAAATTTCGGTGAATCAAAAACTGCTCGCGAAAATCCAGCCGAATGATGCGCTGAAATTTTGGATTCACACGCATCAAACTTCCGATTCGATTTCGCTTTTCGGTTTTGCGGAGGAAAAAGATTTGCGATTTTTCGAGCTGCTGAATTCGGTAAATGGGGTTGGTCCGAAAAGCGCGCTCGAAATTCTCGAAAAGCCGGCGGATGCGCTCGAAAAAATTATCGTGAGCGGAGATGCGAGGAAACTCGCGGAAACTCGGGGAATCGGGAAGAAAACGGCGGCACGGATTATTTTGGAATTGAGGTCGAAAATCGTGGGAGGCGATCCGGAAATTCCCGAAACTGCGGAGATTGATTCAGAAATTTTGGAAGCAGCGGCGCAGCTCGGGTATCCGAAAAAAGTCGCGGAAAAAATTCTCGCGAAGCTGCCGCGAGAAATCACGGAAACGGAAGAAATCGTGAGGTGGTTTTTGCAGAATGTGTGAATTTCAAGTTGACGACCGGTCATTGATTCTTGATCATTGGTTCTTGGTACAAAAAAATTTCCAATTCCAGTCCCACCTCGCCTTGACCAAATCTCCGTCTCTGCCCATGCTTTCAGTTTTTCAAATCCCAGCTTCGCCTTCCCTCTTTGGAAAAGAGTATTTGGGGAGATTTGGGAAAATCAATTTCAAGTTTCCAATGTCCAAAATCCACCCTCCGCTTTCCAATTCAGTTGGAGCTTTCTGCAGAGACAGGTAAAATTCAGGCAATTTAAAAGTTTCAAAATGAATGCCAAGAAAATTATCACAGCGGTGAGCGGGGCGGTGATCGCTTTTGCCGCGCTCGCAATCACGATTAGCGCCCTTTTGAAAACTCCGAAAATAGAAAACTTCGCCGAAACAGTTTTCGTGAGTTCTCTCGAAAAACAAACCACGATGATAAATCCGGGAGGTTTGATTTCGGAAAAAGGCTCGCTGAAATTCGGGGAGTTCGCGCTTTTTCAACTCACAAATGAAGAAACTGAACTTGAATTTGTTTCCGCGGAATTCGATGAAAAAGTAGAGGCGATTGTTTCCGCGCGCGGACGGGTGAATTCGGGAAGCGTACTCGCGGTAAATTTACTTTTCGGGAGTGAGCTTACTCTCTTGGATGACCGCGTGGCTGCATCAAACCGTGGCGGCAGCTTTATTTTTGAAAAAAATGCGGAAGCGGATTCAACGCGCGTGCGCGTACTCTCCGGCAGCGCGAAACTCACTTTTCTCGACACAGACAGTTCTAAAATGTTTGAAGGGGTGCTGCTCGCCGGAGAAGAGACGGATCTTACAAATGAGGTTATCGCGGAAATTTTTGGAGCGGGAGACGAAATCGCACAAGTAGCTGCATGGGAGCAAAAAGTGAGGAAATTCAGCAGCAAATTTGAAGGAGAGAGCCAGCTCACGAGTAAAATTATCGAGTCGCTTCCTCAAGGAAAGCCGAATGTCCTACTTGCAGGATTTAATTTCGTGAAAGAAAAACTGCTTTTAAATCCGGAAGTGAAAGAAAATTTTTATGCGGAACAATTTGCCGGACTACTCGCGGAAGCTGCTGCAGGAGACGCGAGCGCAGTGAATGATTTTCTTGCAAATCCCGATCCAAAACTCCGCGCACAATTTCAAAAAGTAGTGGCGCGAGCTATTCCTTTTACTCGTCTCTTTTTGACGGAATCGCTGTCGCCCTCCGCGAAAGAAAAAATCACGCAACTCGCGGATCTTTCCGCGCCATTCTCCGCTTTTGCGGAGATTACGAATCTTCC
>JBDRIC010000030.1:0-3431 GCA_043816245.1 Patescibacteria group bacterium | reverse complement strand
GATTGAGAATCTTTCAGGTCGTCCGGTTATTTCAGAAATAAGAAAATTGGTTATCAAGCTAATAAAAAAAGTTTCTGAAGCTAGCTCTTCAGCTTCTCAATCTGCATCCGCAACTTCCGTTCCACCTCATCCACCGCGTTTGCGATGGTTTCTCCGCTCGCTTCCGCGCGTAGCGAATTTCCTGTGAAAGTGAGCTGCACACGAAGTCCAAAATTTGGTGAATTATGTTTTTTTCCGCGAAAAAGATTCACGTGAATCTTGACCGCATCTTCGTCCGCCTGATTTAGCCGGTTGTCGAACTTTTCCAATTTCCCAAGCTTCCTCTCAATCAATTCTTTATCTTCGTCCGAAATTTCATACCCATCCACGCGGTAGCTGAAAATCATTTTAAAATTAGTTAGTTAATTAATTAGAGAGCCCGCTCGCTAGATCTCGCAACACCTCCGCTGGATTTTCTGCTTTCGTCACTCCGCTTGCCAGCAATACTCCTTTCGCTCCCAATTTTAACGCGGTTTTCACATCTGCGCCATTCTTCACGCCCGCGCCGACGAGGAGGGGAGTCGTGCCGACTTTTTTTACCGCATTTTCCACGACTTCCGGATTTGCCGTCGTCACCGAAATATCGCCTCCGATTAATTCTGGCGGTTCTACTGCGACAAAATCAGGCTTGAATTCCGCCGCGATTCTTTCCGCTTCCGCGTCATCTTCCGCGCAAATTATTACTTTCAATCCGGCAGCTTTTGCCGCTGTCACGCACTCCGCGAGTTGCCCCCCGAGTCTTCTCTCCGAATGGTTCAGCAGCGTGCCGACCGCCCCCATTTTTTTCACGAGAGCTGGCGGGATTCTGCCGGTGAAACTTCCAAAACCAGCCGCATCGACGTGTTGCGCGAAAACCGGAATCGAAACCGCCGCCACGACTTTCTCCAAATCGAGCGCATTCACCGCCACCGCGATTTCTGCGCCGGTTTCCTCCGCGACGACTTCGTGAATTTTCGCGAGCGCGACCGCGTTTTCACCAACCGCTGATTCGTAAGTTTTGAAATTGACAATAATCATGAATTGGGTTTAGCTTTTAGAGGACAGAGTTTAGTAATTTTAAATTTCGAATTTTAAAACAAAATTGAATGTTTGAATTTTGGAATATTGAAACTCTTTAAAATTAAGAAACTGAGGAATTCAGTCCGCCGCGGCGGATAAAACTTAAAATTACAAATTTATTTTACAAGGATTATAAAGATTTAGATTGGAAAGTGAAACTTTTGTGCTTCGCTGATTGTCCAATTTTCGCCGTGACCGGGGTGGACGATTATTTTCGGCGGTAATTTCAAAAGTTTCCGCAAACTTTCTCGCAGCACTTCAGCATCTCCGCCTGGTAAATCGGTTCGCCCGACATTCTTGCGGAAAAGCGTGTCGCCTGAAAAAAGCTCATTGTTGATTCGAAAACAACAACTTCCCTGCGTGTGACCGGGAGTGTGGATCACCTCGATTCGCTCGTCGTCGAATTTCAAAATATCTCTATCTTCCAGTTTCTTTGCGACTGCGACTGGCTCGAGTTTCAGCGAAAAATCCGGCGGGTTCGGTTTGCCGCTTGCCACGATTTCCGCTTCATTCAAGTGAACCGCAACTGGCGCTCCCGTTTTTCGCGCGATTTCTGCGAGCGCGCCGAGATGGTCGGAGTGCGAGTGAGTCAATAAAATCCATTCAACCTTCGCGCCGTCGATTTTATCCAAAATTTCCTCCGCATCACTGCCGGGGTCGATGATGGCTACTCCTTTTTGAGTATTCTTCAAAATCCAGCAATTTTCTTCTAGTGGTCCAGTTTGGACTTTATTTATAAGCATAACAGCATTAAGCATAACAGAATACAGAGCGAGCGAATTTTTAATTTTAAGTTTTAAATTTTAAAACAAGTTCGAATGTAATAATTTTAAACATTGAAACCTTTAAAAATTTAAAATTGTTTTGAAATTTAAAATTCGAAATTCAGTATTTTTTTCCTAAAAACCACAAACTATTCGTCTCGCAGTGGCTTAGTTTTCGAATCAATTATTAATCTATAATTTATTCCCCCCAATCCTCTTGCACTTCCGGCGCGTCATCGAGTTCGACGGGGTCGAGATTTTTCACCTCGAGTTCGGCCGAGCATTCATCGCACGAAATAATCTCACCCACCTCGCAGTCGTCCGCAAGAGTAAGGTCAGCATCGCATTTCGGACATTTGGTAATCTTCATAAATTAATAATTAAAGAAATAAAAAACAGTAAATTATTTTAAACGCGGGGATTTTAGTGGTTAGATTTTAAAAAAACAATTGCACGCTTGTCCCCGTGAAAATGGGGATTTCACATTGAAAATTGATCATTGGATTAAAGCTGCCAAATCTTCTTCAAGGCATTTTTGAATTTTCGTGTTTCATTTGTTGTTTTCCGCTGCTCCGCAGCAATCCATCGACTGCCGATTTCGAGTTGTAAATTGCCGGGCATGCCGGGGGCTTTTTTTGCCGCCACTTGTTTTTGCGGATCGAAACTCGGCGCATCCTCGAATTTGACTACTTCCCGCCAGCCCGCGCGCGTGTAGCCTTCTTTTACCTTCCGATAAGCCTCGCGGAAACTTAAACCTTTTTCGAGCACGAGTTTATTCGCGAAATCGGCGGCGTAAAGATGAGTGTCGCCGGCGGCTTTCTCGATGTTTTTTTTGTTGATTTCCAAATTTTGCAAAACAATCTGAAAAGCCTGCAGACAGTGTTTCGAGAGTTTTACTCCTTGCACGAAAGGTTGCTTCAGCATTTGCAAATCTCGCTGGTAACCGGCCGGAATGCCTTTCATGACTGAGGCGGCTTGCGTGTGTGAGCCAATCAGCATTCCTGCCGCCGCTCGGATAATTTCGAGTACGTCCGGATTTTTTTTCTGCGGCATAATTGAGCTGCCGGTAGCGATTCGATCTGAGAGAGAAAAGAAATCGAATTCCGGAGAAGCGAAACAAATGATGTCGTTCGCCAGCCGTGAGAGAGTGAGCGCGACGTTCACGAGTGCGCCAAGAGTAGTCGTCTCTACTTGCCCGCGACCGAGTTGCGCCGCGAGAGTATTGATTTGCAATTCCTCGAAACCAAGCAGCTTCGCAGTCAGTTCCCGATCAATCGGCACTGCGGTTCCGAAACCCGCTGCGCTGCCGAGTGGGCAGCGGTCTGCCACGCGAAAAGCTGATTCCACGCCGAGATAATCGATTGAGAGAGTTTCTGCAAACGCGCCGAAATAATGACCGAGCGTGCCGACCATCGCCGGTCGCGTGTGCGTGTAGCCCGGCATCGGCAGCTGTGCATATTTTCCCGCGAGCGACTGCAAAACTTTCGCGAGTGCGAGCAACTCCTTTCGAATTTGCAGGAGCTCATTTTTCGCGAAAAGATGAATCGCGGTGGCAGATTGATCGTTCCG
>JBDRIC010000029.1:0-4961 GCA_043816245.1 Patescibacteria group bacterium | reverse complement strand
ATCGAGCAAGAAAATGAAAGCATCACTCGCCAAACCGAAGAAAAAACCGTTTCAATCGCCGCTGTGAATCTCACGCAGACTTTTTGCCACGAACTCTCCAGCGACGAGTGGCAGGATTGCCGACAACGTGTGCGCCGACCGACCGAGGATTTGAATCGGAATTAATTTTAGGAAGTTCTGGAAAATGCCAAACGAGTTGATTTGCCAAAGATTTTTTTGGCAGTCCCGACAGTAAAGGGTTCAAAATTCAAAAATAAAAAGTTAATCCCTATCTGGCTGGGGGGGGTAACTTCAGTTGGTGACAATCCAAACTTCTACTTTCTACTTTCCATTCCTCCGCCACCACTTTTTGAATTTTATTTTCAAACTCCTCACGAGCAAATTTCTTTGCGTGCGCGCGGATTTTGGCAGGTTGGAATTTTTTCTCGTTAGCGAATAATTCTGCCAGTCCCGCCTCCAAACTTTCAGGAGTTTGAGAATAAAAAAGAATCCCGGTCTGTTTTGGAATGACCGTCTCTGTTGCTCCGCCGCGACCGAATGCAAGCACTGGCTTGCCAGCGGCCATCGCCTCTACAGGCGCAATGCCGAAATCATCCTCGCCGGGAAAAATGAAACCGCGGCAATTTTTCAGCAGTTCAGCGATTTCGGCATCCGACCGCCAGCCGAGAAACTCAATCGTGTCTCCTGAAATCGATTCGAGGAAGTCGCGCTGCGGTCCATCGCCGACGACGACCAATCTGCGCCGCAGTTTGTTGAAAACAGAAATCGCGAGATCAATCCGTTTGTAATTTGTGAGTTGTGAAACGATCAGAAAATAATTTTCGTGATGACCGCTCATCCGAATTTTGGAAACTTCGACGGGCGGGTGGACGACTTCCGCAGTAGTCCGATAATATTTTTGAATCCTTTTTTGGACAGTCGCGGAATTCGCGAGGAAGCGATCGACTCGTTTCGCCGACAGTTGATTCCAAATCCGCAAATCTTTGAGAAGGGAATTCACAAACAGCTTTTTGATGCCGGTAATTTTATTTTCCTGCAAATATTCTTGAGAATAATCCCACAGAAACCGCGCCGGCGAGTGGCAGTAGCAAATATTTCGAGTGTGCAGCGGCGTGACGATTCCGTGCGCGAACGCAGAACTCGATGAAATCACGAGATCATAATCACGAAAATCCCACCTTTCGACGGCAGTGCGAATGAAAGGCAGAAGAAATTTTGGTCGGCGGCGAAGAAATTTAGGAAAATTTTGAAGCGCGGAAGTTTCCACTTTCCACGGCGGAAAAAATTTCCCGCAATTTTTTTCATCGTAAAGCAGTGTAAAAATCCGCGCAGAAGGGAATAAATCACTCAAAACTTTCGCGACTTTTTCGGCTCCGCCCATGCGAGTCAAATATTCATGGACAATCGCGATGCGAGGAGAAGTTTTCAAAATAATTATTCTGATTTTAGAGAAAAATAATTTTTATTTTTTGAATTTTTACAATTTTTAAATAAATCTTAATTTTCTAATTTTTAAAAATTTAGATTTTGGATTTAAGAATTATTTATAAAATTAAAAATTATAAAATTTTATTTAATCATTTCACCAAAATCTTTTTCGCCAATCACCTTTACACTCAACTCTTCCGCCTTTTTAAGTTTCGAGCCCCCGCCCGCACCCGCGACGAGGAAATCGGTTTTGGCAGAGATGGAACCGGAGACTTTCCCGCCGAATTTTTTGATCGCGTCTTTGATTCCCTGCCGAGAATAATTTTCAAGCGTGCCGGTCACTACGAAAGTTTGACCGGACAATTTTTGCGACACGGTCTCCTTGCGAATCAGCTCCACCCCCACATTTTCCAATTTTTCGAGCAGCCGCAAATTATCCGGATCGGCAAACCATTCGCGCAAACTCTCCGCAACTTTCTCCCCTATCCCCTCAATTTCGCTCCACTCTTCCAAAGTTTTTGACTTCGCCCAAATCGCAAAATTCACCAAACTGTATGCTGTATGCTGTATGCTGTATGCTGACATGCTGTCATGCTGAATTCTAAATTCTTTCGCAACGTCCGAAGCAGAGACCTCGCCGACAAAACGAATCCCGAGACCGAAAAGCAGTTTTTCGAGACGAACTTTTTTGGCTTTTTGAAGTGAATAAAGCAGATTTTCCGCCCGCTGATTTTGAAAAAGCGGGAGCGGGAGCAACTCATCTTTGGTGAGCAAAAATAAATCGGCGACATCTTCGACGAGCGAATTTTCAATCAAACTCACAATCACTTTCTCGCCGAGTCCGTCGATTTCGAGCGCGGATTTCGAAACAAAGTGCTCGAACATTTCGCGGTGAATCGCACCGCACGCCGAATTCGTGCAGCGGTGTGCCACCTCTCCTTCCGGTTGAATTATTTTGGAATCGCAAATTGGACAAATTTTTGGCATTTCGAATTTTCGCGCGTCGCGCGGTCGCAATTCGTGAATCACGGAAACCACTTCCGGAATGATGTCTCCCGCTTTTTGAATCACGACCGTGTCGCCGATTCGGACATCTTTTCGTGCAATTTCATCCGCGTTATGAAGTGTCGCGCGGGACACCGTCGATCCAGCGACAGCGACTGGTCGGAGAATTGCGACGGGGGTGAGCACGCCGGTGCGACCGACTTGCACTTCGATGTTCTCAATCACGGTCGAGACTTGTTCGGCGGGAAATTTGAACGCAATCATCCCGCGCGGCGATTTCGCAGTGAAGCCCATTTTGGCTTGCTGCGCGAGAGAATTCACTTTGACGACAACTCCGTCAATGTCGAACGGAAGCTGCTCGCGTTGTTTTTTCCAGCCGTTAAATAATTTTTCAATTTCGGAAATTTCATAGACGAGATGATGATGCGGCGAGACTGACAACCCGAGTTTTTCGAAACGCGCGAGAACTTCGGCTTGCGAGCGCGGCGGATTTTGCAAGTTATTTTCTCCGAGTGTGTAAAAAAACATCGCGAGGTCACGACTGGCGGCGATCGCGGGATCGAGCTGGCGGACGGAACCCGCCGCGGCATTCCGCGGATTCGCGAATGTGAGAATCTCCCTTTTACCAGCTGCTTTCAGCTTTTTATTTTTTTGATGAATTTTGGTATTTAATTTTTCAAATGCTGCTCGCGGCATGAAAACCTCGCCGGAAATTTCAAGCGTCGCAGCTTCGTTTAATTTCAGCGGAATCGAATCAATCGCGCGAATCGCGTGCGTGATATCCTCGCCAATCAAGCCATCGCCGCGGGTAATTGCGCGCGTAAATTCGCCATTTTCATACCACACCGCGACATTCAAACCGTCGATTTTTAATTCACAAAAATATTCGGGTTTTTCGAGTGGAATAAATTTGCGGATTCTTTCTTCCCATTCTTTCAATTCTGTAATCGAAAAAACATCGCCCAAACTCATTTTGCGAGTTTTGTGAGTTATTTTTGGCAATTTTCCACTCAACGGTGCGCCCACTCGCTGCGTCGGACTGTCAAAAGTGATGAACTCGGGAAATTGCGCCTCTAATTCTTCCAACTCGCGCTTGATTTGATCACGCGCTCCTTCGGAAACAACAGTTTCACCACTGCCGCTAAAATATTTTTGATTCCACTCCTGCAACCACTTTTTTAGTTTTGCGATCCGCTCTTTGGCTTGATTTTTATCCATATTTTTGCTAAAATAATCAGATTTCGAACTAAATTTTAACATTAAATTGGCGCCAAAAAATATGCAAAAAAAGAAAAATCATTCCGAAATTGGTGAAAAAAGGTTTTTGTGGCGGCAAGTAATTCAACAATCGGACATAAAGAATGAAATTTTTCAGAGAACTTCATTGCGAATAACTTCACGCAGAAAAGAAGAAACTGAAAATATTTCCGATAAGGTCGAAGCAAAAAAGAAAGAACTTTCGCAAGATCAAGCGGAGCATGAAGAGCTGCTTGCAGAATTGGCAAAACAAGACTGTGACGCAAAAAAAATCGCCACGCTCGTTGTGCGGGAGATAAAAAATGAATTTTTGAATAATCGAGATGATAATTTTAGTGGCGTAAAAAATTTTTACGATGAAAATAGCGTTCGTGGCGCAATCAAAAACTTGTGGAAAGATTTGCAAAAGAATTTGAATGTTATTCAGTGTAAAAATTTAGCGAAAGAAATTTCGCAAATGTTGCGAGCGATGCAGGATGATGAAAATTTCCTAGAAATAAACTTCAAAAATTCGACGATGTCTGCGGTGCTGCAAAAAGTCACGCAACTTTTTTCGGAGGAAGCGGAGAACGCGCGCTGGGAAAAAGCGGAAGATGATTGGAGGCAGCAAAAAAAAGGATTAGAAAAGATTTTTGCGAGCAAAAAATCAGCGGAAGAAGGCGAGCAGAATGTTGATGGCAGAGGATTGATTAAAAATAATGCGCAAGGATTTAAAAATAAAAAAATCGGGGGGAGAAACGCAGTTGAATCGTTTTTAGAAAATTTGGATGACCTGTCGCCGGAAAATCGATGGAAAATCGCTGAAAAGATTTTGAAAAGTATTGATCCGCGAAGCATTTCGGGAATTTCTCCGAATAATCTGAAAGAGCTCGCAGAATACATCGCGTCTGTTGATAGAAGTTTCGCGCGAAAAATTAACCTCGAAAATCTTTTAGGCGCTCATAAAACAAAAACTGTCGATAAACCGAAAAAATCTTGGTGGTCGCTGATTGCCGATTTTTTCAAAAATAAATTAGTTTGGTTGCTGTTGTTATTTTTGGTAGTGGTTGTTGGTTTTTTAATTTTCGAAAATTTCTTCAAGGTTGAAAACCTTTAAATAACAAATAAAAAAAATGCAAAAAAATAAAAATTATTTCGAAATTGGCGAGCGGAGGGTTGTTTGGCAAAAAACTGGAGCAGAAAATGTCGCGCAAATGGCGCAACAGATTGACGCTGATTTAGGAGAAAAAGAAATTAAGTTGAGCGATGCAGAGAAAACAAAAATTGCTGAA
>JBDRIC010000028.1:0-7154 GCA_043816245.1 Patescibacteria group bacterium | reverse complement strand
GTTCTTTCTTGAGCTTGCTCCACTTTTTCCCAGGCTTCCCGCCTTGAATCTTCATAGCCTCAACCACCGCAACCGCATCGCGCAAATCTTCATACAAATTAATCACGCTCTTTTGAGCTGTTTTGATGTTCATATCGTTATTTTAACAGAAAAAAACCCACCCATGTTCCATGTTTCATATTTCATGATTCATGATTTCGCTGCTGCCTGAATAAAGCCGAGGAAAAGCGGATGCGGACGAAACGGACGAGAAAGAAATTCGGGATGAAACTGGCAGCCGAGCATGAAGGGATGCTTTTTGGCTTCGGTAATTTCGACGAGATTGCCTTCAGGATTGTTGCCCGCGATTCGAAGTCCGCCGGTCTCGAGTGCATCGCGGTAGCTGTTATTCACTTCGTAACGATGGCGGTGTCGTTCGAAAATCGTTTTCTTGCCATACAATTTTCTAGAGATAGAGCCTTGCGAAAGCTCGCAGCGGTACGCGCCGAGCCGCATCGTGCCGCCTTTTTTACGAATCTTTCGCTGCGCGGGAATGAAGTTGATTACCGGATTTTTTGTCAATGGGTCAAATTCTTCGGAATTCGCGTCAGCCAACCCGAGAACATTCCGCGCGAATTCGATTACGAGAATCTGCATGCCGAGACAGAGTCCGAAGTATGGAATCTTTTTTTTGCGGGCGTATTCCGCGACGCGGATTTTGCCCTCAATCCCCCGCCCGCCGAAACCGCCCGGCACGAGAATCCCCGCTGCCGAGTAAATCTTTTTCCATTCCGCAGATGTTGGGTCCGAAAGCCTTTCGGCATCCACCCATACAATTTTAACCTCGCGATTGATCGCGATGGCAGCAGCTTTGAGAGCTTCGTTCACGGAAATGTAAGCATCATCAAGGTCGATGTATTTACCCACCGCCGCGATATGCAGCGGTTTCTTCTTCCGCTGGCAGGCGGCAGAAAGCTGTTTCCATTGCTCGAGTTTCGGTCGGCGCAACGGCAGCCGCAATTTTTTTTCAATAATTTTCGTGATTCCGGATTTTTCGAAATTCTCGGGGACTTGATAAATCGAATCCACGGTGGGCGCCGGAATGACGCACTCTTCCGCAACATCGCAAAATAGCGCGATTTTTTTGAGATGCTTCGCTTCGATCGGCAGATCCGCGCGCGTGAGAATGAGATCGGGCGCGATACCGATTCGGCGGAGTTCGCGAACGGAAGCCTGCGTGGGTTTAGTTTTGAGTTCGCCTGAAGCGGCGAGATACGGCAGCAGCGTGAGATGGATGAATAAAGTTCTTTCCGAACTGAGCTGATAACGCATGTGGCGAATCGCTTCGAGAAAAGGCTCACCCTCGATATCGCCGACCGTCCCGCCGATTTCCACGAGAACGATATCTGCTTTGGAAACTTTCGCGGCGAGGTAAATCCGCTCACGGATTGCGCGGGTGATGTGAGGAATGATTTGAATCGTGCCCCCAAGAAAATCGCCTTTCCGCTCGCGCTCAAGCACTTCGGTATAAATTTGACCGGAAGTGACAGTGGATTCCTTCATCAGAGGCACGTCGATGAAACGTTCGTAATGACCGAGATCGAGGTCGGTCTCCGCGCCGTCGTCGGTCACAAAAACCTCGCCGTGCTGAAAAGGCGACATCGTGCCGGGATCGACATTGAGATAAGGATCCAATTTCATCGGAAAAACCGAGAAGCCCGCAGACTTCAACAAAGCTCCGATGGAGGCTGTCGCGATCCCCTTCCCGAGAGAAGAGCAAACCCCGCCGGTGATGAAGATGAATTTAGTTTTCATCAAAAAAACGGAGTGATTTTAACACAGATTTCGCATCAAGATAAAGATTCTTATTGATTAATTTACCGGCAGGATTTAGTATCTCGCTGTGTAAATTAAAATTATGCCTATTGTCAGAGACAGCATCAAAGATAAAAGTGTAAGTTTTTTGGAAGAATTGAAATTTGACACAACTCTAGACAAGAGAATTTTTCGGCATGGACAGACTAAAATTAGCATAGAGAAAAAAGATTGTTTTTCTCTTTTAGAAAGTTTGAATAATGAAATTGATGTAATAGTCACAGATCCAGCATATTCCGGCATGAACAATAAGCTAAAACTTGGCAAAGGAAGAATCGTGGGAAAATATGAAAGAAGAGGCTCTTCCGAAGGAAAGTGGTTTGGTGAATTTGAAGATTCTGTGGAAAATTATGGCAGGTTTCTTGCAGCTTGCAGAGATGCCTTAAAAGATTCAGGGCACATTTACATAATGCTAGATTCTTTTTCTCTTTTGAGCTTGGGTGGGCTGATTAGAGAATATTTTGATGTTAAAAATGTAATTGTGTGGGATAAAGTAAACATGGGCATGGGACATTACTTTAGGAGAAAGCACGAATTTATTATTTTTGCGACCAATAAAAATAACCGAAAAATTAAACATAGGTCATTCCCTGATGTCTGGAGATTCAAAAGAATTCATAATTCTGTCTATCCTACACAAAAACCGGTTGAGATTTTTCAAGCTATGATATATGCTAGCGCCGAGAACGGTTTTACTGTTTGTGATCCGTTTATGGGTAGCGGATCATCCGCTGTTGCGGCTATCAAGAATAAGTGTAATTTTATCGGCGGCGACATTGCTGAAAAAGCTTTCAGTATATCAAGTCATAGAATAGCTAGCTATTTAGAAATGGGCGGTGATATTTTGCAAAAAAAATCAGCTAACATAGATGGTGAAAAAATATTTTGGGAATAAATTATTATGGCAAGCATAACAAGTAAAAAAACGATATTCTTTGTTACCTCTCCTAGAACACCAATCAAAATGATAGAGGAGATTAATTTGTTGTTAGATAATTATAAGGCAAAGGCATGGAACAACGAGACACAATCATTGTTTGCAAAAGATTTAGCGCGAGCTGATTTTTTTGAAGGCAGTATCAGCAAAACCTATCCAGATTTTTCGGCAAGAGACAGAATCAATAGGGCACCAAAAGCTTTGGGGCTAGTTAATCTTGACCCTGTAGTCAACAAAACAAAAGCTGGTGAATTGTTTTTAACAAGCAAAAGACCTAATGAAATATTTACAAGACAGCTTTTGAAATTTCAATTACCTTCACCTTATCATCCGGACAAGCAGGGAAAATTTGCAGTAAAGCCTTATTTGGAGTTGTTTAGGCTCGTAAAAGATTTAAAAACACTGGGCAAAGACGAGATTGCTATTTTTGCCATGCAGCTTGTTAATTACAAAAACTATGACATCGTGAAAGAGAAAATAATCAATTTCAGAAATCAGGTCAAAAATATAGATAGATCCAAAACTAGTTATAAAAGGGAGCGTGATAAAATTTTTGAAAAGGAGCTTGAGAAAATTTTTAAAGACGAAATTACTAATCAAAAAATAAAAACTCGAGAATCTTCGATATCTTCTTTGAAGAAATTTATAAAAACAAAAAAGAATAATCATCTGGATTATGCGGATGCTGCTATTAGATATCTTAGGGCAACCGAGTTAGTTTCAATAAATTTAAAAACATACAAAATTTATATTCCGGAAGAAAAAGAAAATGAGGTAGACTTCGCACTCAGCAATATTGACAGAAAACCTGCAATTTTCCCTTCAAAAACTGAATTCAAAAAATATCTTTTTGACGACAGCGTTCCCAAATTAGCTTTGGATGACAGAGTTGCTATTATTGATTTGATTAAGAATTTTGAGCCGAAAATATCAGCAGATTTTCTTAAACAGAAGACAACTGAAGAACTAAAAAACATTAGGGACGAATTATCTCACGAGAAACGAACACGCAGCATAAAACAACAAGTCAAAAAAATACGAACTTACAAAGAGCATGGGGATATCATGAGGACATTTGAGGATATAGAAAATCGCAATACTGTAGATCCTTCTTTAATCATGGAATGGAATACTTGGAGAGCTTTTGAAATGCTGGATGATGGTGAAATCATTGGTAATTTCAAAATTGATGATAATGGTGTGCCATTATCTGTGGCGCTGGGGAATAACCCTGATATTTTATGCCGATATAAAACATTTGACTTGATAGTTGAAGTTACTCTTTCAACAGGACAGAGGCAGTATGAAATGGAAGGCGAACCAGTTGCTAGACATTTAGGCAATCAAAAAAAGAGTACAAATAAAGAAACCTATTGCATATTTATTGCTAATTCGTTGAACCCCGCCACAATAGCTCATTTTTTCATGGGACATCGAACAAAAATTGCATACTATGGGGGAATTTCAAAAATAATTCCGATTAGACTTTCTGATTTTAAGTTGATGCTTCAGAAAGCCAAGGATTCTTCCCAAAAACCCAAAGCAATAAATATAAAAGGACTTCTTGATGATTTATCTGATTTAGCTGTTCAGTCTGAAAATGAAAAAATTTGGCAAGAATCTATATCCGAAAAAATCGAAAACTGGATTTAATGTTTTCTAAATTGAATAATTCTTTTGAATCGCGTTGGTCATAATCTCTCTTTCCTTTATCCACTAATCCGGTTATCCAAACTTCCCGCCCCTCCCAACCTCAAACCTGCCCTTCGTCATCCATTCAAGAAATTAACACTCCCAGTGAGTCCTGTCATCTGCAAAGCTCTCTGAAGTTGCAGTAATCGCAAAACTTTTTCTTGTCAGTTTTTGGGAACATTTCTTTATTCAGCGGGATGTTTTCATTTATGTTAACGCAAAATTCATACATCTCTTCGGTTTCTCTCTTCACCCTGTCTCCGAAATTTTGAATGGCGGAATTTTCGATATTCACCCGTCGCTCCTCGTAATCAGGATGCAGGTAAACAATAATCGGATTTATTTTCTCCGGATGAGCTGCAAAATGAAATGATGCCCAAGAAGCATAACCCAGCAGCTGTTTGTTGTGCTTTATTGAATCCGCTTTGCCCGTTTTCCAGTCGAGAATAAATAAATTGTCACCGACAGGAAACAAAAAATCAACCTTGCAATAAGCTTTCAATTTCCCGATTCGGGTTTCTCCATACCCTGCCGGCTCAATTATCCATTCAGCTTTATTTTGAATTGCTTCTTTTGTGAGCCACTCGAATCTTTGGCTGTCTAAAAAATTTCTCAAAGAAATTTTCACCTGATCAAACAAACTTTGAGCATCAGGCTTTTCAATCTCACCATAATAAACCTCCATGAATTCTTTCTCTGAACAATATTTTTGGGTCATCTTCCACGCGTAATCAAAAAATTGGTCTTGGTTAATTTTTCTTTCTGTTTTTTGTAAACGCTTTAGAAGAGTTTTATTAGCGTCGTGAACAATATTTCCTATCTCCAGCGGAATCGAAGTCATATTTTTTAAATCGTCAATCTTCTTCCTTGGGTAAGTAAGATCATGTTTGGCATAGTAAGTGTAATAATACTTTCTTTTACACGCTTCGAATAAACCATACCGACTGACTGACCAACCCAGTATCGGCGTGTAATTAAAATTTTTTAGCATCGCATATCTTACCTCTCCTTTTTCGGGAAGATTGTTAAAGAAACTTTGCTGCTAAATTCTCTCTAGGCTTTCTTTAATCGCAGATTACAGCTGCTCTTCTTCATTTTTACGCGCATCTTGAATAGTTTTTGTGATGATGAAGCCGACAACAATCGTCACCGCCACCATCGCCGCCCACGGCAACCATGGAAGTTTTTCAGTCAGACGGCTTTCTGTGGGGTCGCACACATCTCCAATCCCATCTGCATCGACATCTTTTTGATTCCGATTCGCGTGAGACGGACAGTTATCTTTGTCGTCCATCACTCCATCTTTATCGTGATCCTCACACGCATCCCCCCTGCCGTTTGAATCTAAATCGGTTTGCTCCGAGTTCGCGAGACTTACACAATTATCGTGAATATCAACAACCCCATCTCCATCAGAATCCGGCTCTTTGAAATTTGGATTTTGCGAAATAACCCCGGCAGTAATTTCTAGAATCTCTTCGGCATCAGCCAGCAAGTTGCCTGATTCTCCGGCAGCAATCTGCGTACTCGCAGCTGCGTCCGCGTAAATCATGTAAACCTCTCCCGGTCGCGCCAGCCAAACATATTCCTCGCCAGTATCTTGAATGCGCGAATTTGCATCTACAAGCTGGAGTTCGCTCAAACGAAGTGGCTGTGCGTGCCAAAACTTCACTCTCCATTTGCTAGCACTGTTTTCAGGAAAATTAACTACTGATCCATTCAAACGACTTTTAGCCAAAACCGTTTTCCACTTGTCCTCATCCCAAATCGCGATCTCAATATCTCGCGGTAATGCAACATTCCGAGCGAGAATTATTTTTAATTGTGCCGAAGTAATCGAGGGCATAGCCTCGAAAATTACGCTCGCCTCACCCCCATCTGCATCTAAATCAAATTCCGCGGTGGTTTCATGCTTCCCATCGGTGAGATTGTTTGATGAACCGATTAGCGCGGAAGTTTGAGTAATTGATGCCTTGATTGTTTCGATTTTACGAATTCGCGCCCATGGCTGCGGAGTCTTGGTGGTGGTCTCGACAATTACAATCCCAAAGTCTTGTACTGGCAAAGTAACCTTTACTCGCTCAGGTAGCTGCAATTCTGGCAATTGAGGGTTGTAGATTTTGCGAAAAACACTGAAATCAGCTTCCGCGGCAAAACTAACACCAACTGCCAAAAAGCAGACCATGAGTGAAAGAAAAAGTTTACGCATCGTTAGGTTGATTAGATTTTTTGAAAAAAGCTGTAGAAACAAATAAAGCTCCCACAACCAAAAAAGTAATAATTTTGCCGCCGAGGCTCATACTCCAAACTTCCACAAACAACAGCCTCAGAGTAACTGCTGTAAGTACAATAATCCCCGCAACCCGCTCTGCTTTGAGATTTTGCAAAGTTCCGCGAAAAAACAAAGCAACCCCCGCCAGCGAGTAAAAAACCAAAGCAGCCCCATGCGCATAACTACGGGAATCGATCAAAACTTCCAAAAATCTCCAAACAAGCACCACTGAAAATAAAGCAGCTAGTGCGGAAAAAATTTGAGGCAACCAACTTTTTTTGGCTGGAAAAAAGTTTCGCAAGATCAAAGCGCCTGCAGCCAACGAAAGCATCCCCACCAGCACGACAGCAAACTCGTCACCCAAATCATTCCAGCGATCAAAACTTTCAAGCGCAAGCA
>JBDRIC010000027.1:0-4342 GCA_043816245.1 Patescibacteria group bacterium | reverse complement strand
GGAATGACGACGTGGATGTATTTCGCGAGGCTACGTTTCAGCGCATCGATTATTAAAAACAGTTCCATTAAATCTTCGTCCACATTTTGCGTCGCGCTTGAAATCACAAAGCAGTTGCAGCCGCGCACGCTTTCGCCGATTTGCACGTATTTCTCTCCGCACGAGAACTTTTTGATTTCCAATTTCCCTGGCTTCACTCCGGATTTTTGGCAAATCTTTTTTCCTAGCTCGACAGAGCTTGAGGCGGAAAAAATTTTGAGAAATTTGAGGTTAGATTTCATAGTGAAGAAATTTTAGCACTCCATCTTGAAATTCGAAAAATAAAAAAGCCTCTCAAAACAGAGAGGCTTTTAAATAATGCACGGGAACAAAACTACTGATCAACCCGGCTGCTCGAAAGCATATCGACGAGAGCGTTCACGAGGACTGCGGAGATGAGAATAACGACGATACCAATTGCCGCGTACGTGATGAGTTTTTTGGCTTTGTTAATATTCTCGTCATTCCCCGCGGAAGTGATGTAAAGGAAGCCGCCGTAAATGAGAAAACCGGTGGCGATCAAGCCGAGGAAGAGAAGAACCCAGTTGACCATATTTTTCACCAACTCTCGCAGACCGGCATCACACAGACCTTGATCGACTTGCCACGGTGTGCAGGTGGCGGTGATATCGTCCGCGAGCACAGCCGGAGCCGAAATTCCGATTACGGAGACACCGAAGAAAGCAGCCAATCCGAGGGTGAGAGCTTTGAGTTTGGTAGACATTTTTAAGGGGGTTATTTTTAAATTATTGAAATTTTAGCGAAAGGAGAATAAATTGCAAAACTTTTGTCAATCTCGATTCATCGCGATCATGAAGCGGAGAATGTATTGGAAAAGCAGCACAAAATCGAGAAAAAGCGAGATGGCTGCTTCGATTGGAGAAATTCCTGAATTTACGCGCGTGATTTTTTGGAAGTCGTGGGCGGTAAATCCCGCGAACAACAAAATTCCAAAACCGGAAAAGATTAACTCGATGCGGCTGCTCCAAACTGCCACCCCAAAAAGATGGAAGATGAAAGTGATCACGCTCACGCAAATCATTCCGATCAATCCAGCCATCAAAAATCCGCCGATGCCGGAGAGATCCCGTTTCGTCGTGAATCCGTAAATCGCCATTCCGCCGAACATCGAGACGGTGGCAAGGAGGGCTTTCCCCAAAATTCCAATCCCCGCGGTGAGAGTCGCGAATGCCAAAATTGGAACGAGCGTGAAACCGAGGATCCCTGCGAAAAGAATTAAAAAAAGATAACCGAATCTTCCGACGCTCCATTTTCGCGCGGTAAAAATTAAGATTAACGTGACGGCAAACATTGCTAGCAAAAATCCGCCGTTGGAAACGAGAGCGGGCGGCAACCAAAACATTCCTGCAAAAATTCCGCCAGACACCGCGGTGAGCGCGAGCGCGAAGTAACCCATCGTTTGTCCGAAGAAAGTTTGGGCGGAAGTGGAATGTGAGCGAGCGAGAATTTGATTCATCATTGAAATTTTCCGTCAGCCAAAATCTTTTTGCAAACGCGAAATGCGGGAGGGCATTGTCTCTCTAAAACAAAATTTTGAATTCATTAATTCTCCAATTTTTAAATTTTGTAAATAAATCTAAAATCCAAATTTTTAAAAAGTTTCAAAATTGGAACATTCGATTTTGTTTTAAAATTCGAAACTTAAAATTTAAAATTCATCTTTTTAGTCTTTCAATATTTTAAGTTGAATTTTTGATGTATTGTTTGAGACGATTGCGATGAGAGGTTTTCGGTGAACACAAAATTTCTTCAAAAAAAGTTTTTGAACTCAAAAATTGTTCATGCGGATTTGCGCTTCGATTTCTCAAAATCTAAACTAACCGCAATTTAAAACACATTTTTTCGTGCCAAAAGATAGCACCGTAGTCGGTCTCGATATCGGAACAAGCAAAATTCGTACAGTTATTGCGAATATTGGTGAACGGGACGTTTCGCCGAATGTCGTCGGCGCGGGAGTTTCTCCGTCATCTGGACTGCGGAAAGGGGCGATTGTCGATGTGAACGAAACGATTTCGTCGATCACGGCTTCGCTCGAAGATGCGGAGAGGATGAGCGGCAATCCGATTCACCACGCGGTGGTTGCCGTCGGCGGGGCGCATCTCGCGGCGCAAGATTCGAAAGGCGTGATCGCGGTGCCGCACGGCGGGGAAATTTCTTCTGCAGATATCGAAAGAGTTCTCGAAGCGGCGCAGGCGGTCAACATTTCTTCGAATCGGCAGATTCTCCGCGTGATTCCGCAAAATTACACCGTCGACGATCAAACCGATATTCGCAATCCGCTCGGGATGAAAGGAGTTCGCCTCGAAGTCGAGGCTCACATCATCACCGGTCTCGCGCCGGCTCTCAAAAATTTGGAAAATGCCGTCCACCAATCAGGGGTGGATGTCGATGATTTCATTCCTGCATCGCTCGCCGCCGCGGAAGCCGTTCTTTCAAAACGACAAAAAGAGCTCGGCGTGGTCGCGATCGATATCGGCGCGAGTTCGACCGGTATTTCGATTTATGAAGAAGGGGTGGTTATCGGGACTTTCGTTCTTCCCGTCGGAGGGGACTCCGTCACGAATGACATAGCAATTGGGCTGCGGACGAGCGTGGACGCGGCAGAGAAATTAAAAATCGAATACGGCACCGCAAAGCCGGCAGATGTTTCCGAACGCGAAACAGTCGATCTTGCGGCGATTTCGAAAGCCGACTCGCAAATTATTGATCGTCGGCAGCTCGCGGAAATCATCTACGCGCGGTACCACGAGATTCTCACGATGGTGAATGAAAAATTGGCTTTGGTTGATCGCGACGGACAGCTGCCCGCAGGGGCGGTGATCAGCGGTGGCGGCTCCAAAATTCCCGAATTAATCGAGCTCGCTCGCGAAACGCTCTCACTTCCAGTTCAAATCGGTTTTCCGGCGGGGGTGGATGGCATAATCGATAAAATTGACGATCCGGCGTACGCTACTGCGGTCGGACTCGTTCTTTTCGGAGCGAAAGGACCGACGCGAAGCTATTCCGTGGCAAGCGTGGATTTCGGCAAGGCCTTCAGTGGCGTGAAAAATTTTTTTCAAAAACTGCTTCCTTAATTTCCAAAATGCTAGACCTCTCTGTGATCAAAAAAACCGTTGAAAAAGTAGTCGCGCAGCAACGTTTTGCTCGAAACATAAAATCAGTTTCAGTGTTCGGTTCCGTCGCGCGCGGGGAGGCAAATGAAGAAAGCGATATTGATTTGATCGTTGAATTCGAAAAGCCGGTGGGACTTTTTTCTCTCGCTGGATTGAAAAACTCATTCGAAGATGAATTTCAAAAAAAAGTTGATTTGCTCACGCCGAAATCAATTCACCCATTTTTGAAAGAAAAAATACTTTCTTCTGCTCAAAAAATTTATGAAAGATAATTCAATTTATTTACGAGATATTTTAGAATCGATTGAAAAAATCGAGAGTTTTTTTGCTGGAGTTTTATTCGCGGATTTTGAGAAAGACGAAAAAACGCAAAATGCGGTGGAATTTAGATTGGCAAATATCGGCGAGGCTGCCAACAGGATTTCCGAAGAGCTGAAAGAAAAAAACCCGCAAATTGTTTGGCGGGACATTATTTCAATGCGGAATTTTTTAATTCACGATTACTCGAGAATTGACGCGGAAAAAATTTGGGAAACTTACCAAAACGATTTACCGGAACTCAAAACTCAGATCGAAGAAATTCTTAAAATTAAATAAACGAAGAATTAAAAAATTGTTCAACAAAAATTCCCTGAACAAAAAAATTAATTTATAATTCAATCCTTAACCCCTTTAAAATGTCTTCAGACAGTCTCAAAAATCTCTTCGCCGGCGGTTCCAAGAAAAATGATTCTACCGCGCAAGAAGTGAATCCCGGAATCTCGCCCATCGCAAGGATCAAGGTAGTCGGTATCGGCGGTTCGGGCAGCAACGCGTTGAATCGAATGATCAAAGCGCAAGTTTCCGGCGTGGATTTCATCGCGGTAAATACCGACGCGCAAGCGCTTTACCACAATAATGCTGCCACGAAAATTAACATCGGTAAAGGCACGACCCGCGGATTGGGAGCGGGTTCGGATCAAAATATTGGAAAGAAGGCGGCAGAGGAATCTTCAGAGGAAATTCGCTCGCACTTCGACAATACAGATATGGTTTTCATTACCTGCGGAATGGGCGGCGGCACTGGTACTGGCGCGGCTCCCGTGATTGCCGAGATGGCGAAAGAGGCTGGTGCGCTTACCGTAGCAGTAGTCACGAAACCATTCGCTTTCGAGGGGCAGAAACGCAGC
>JBDRIC010000026.1:0-2039 GCA_043816245.1 Patescibacteria group bacterium | reverse complement strand
GCGCGGCCGTGGTCGAGAGGCCCTTGGTGCTCAACAGGGCGACGTCGTACTCGTTGAGCAAGCCGCTCTCCTCGAGCACGGCGCTGAAGCCCTCCTTTTCGATGAAGAGCACCGTCCCATAGCGGTCGCCCGGACCATCGGTGTCGTACCTGTACGGCGGTGCTCCTTTCCCGCCGGCTTGTTGCCTTTTCCTGCGAAGGTACGCGCGAACATCGGCAGTACCCAGCGGCAGCATCTGCCCCTCGTGGGGTTCCCAGAGATGGCCGCGGGCGTCGTGGAGGACCGTCCAGTCAACCGCGACGTCCGGGTTGTCGGCGATGAACGCCGGCATGAGTTTCTGGATGAAGTACGAGTCCTTCAGCTCCGTGCCCGTCAACTCCTGGACGAGCGGGCGAGCCTTGTAGAAAATCTGGCGCGCGAAGGCGAAATCGAAACCGCCAAAGCGGAGCTCAAAAAACCATCCAACATCATCGCAAAAACAAACGGCGAGATCCTTTTTCAGTTTCCGCGCAGCCTCACGCGAAAAAGTGGGGAAACGAACACGATTGCAAAAAATAAAATTCTGGCAGTGGAAAACCTGAAAGCAGATATACTTAAAATTGAACAATCTTCCGCAAAAGAAAAAGAAAATAATTTTGAACGGAGCTCCGCTTCAAAAAAAGAATTTTCTTTCCTCTCCACCCGCAGCATCGCAATCCTCGGAGGGATGCTCGGAATCGCGGTAGCCATTTTCATCGTTTGGCTCATCCGCCACGAACAAAGGCTGCTTGCAGCCACGAGTCAGCGTTTTCAGCAACTTGATTTCAGACCAAATTTCAAATTGAGTTCCCGCGTAAAAAAACTATTCCAGCAAGATAAAAAATCTTCATCCCATGAAGAAAATACCATCAAATGAACGAATTAAATTTAGCTCCCGATTTTATCGACCGCACGATCGATGCACTCACCCGCGTGGCGGGAATATTTGACGCGGAGCATCTCCCTTTCATTGGACTGGCGGCTGTCCCCGCGTTGATTTGGATTTACATCTTTTTTCGGCATCAGCGGGAGAATAAACTGCTCACCTTCGTAATTTTTATCGCGGGAATGTTTGCGGTGATTCCGATTTTTATTTTCCAACATGAAATCGCGCGCATCGAAGGAGGTCTGGAAAATCTTTTCGCGAATGTGATTCTCGCCATCGCGCTCACCGGATTGTGGGTGGGATTTTACGAGGAAACTGCGAAATACTGGATCATAAAATCCACCGGTCGCCACTTTTTCCGCAACATCGACGATGCGATTATTTTTTCAATCGTGGTGGCTCTCGGATTCGCTTTCGTCGAGAACGTTTTATATTTCCGTTCGATTTGGAATAATCCCATAATCGATGAATCGATGCGCTGGTTTTATGTCACTTTTCGTTCGCTCGGTTCGATGCTTCTTCATATTTTTGCGAGCGGAATTCTTGGCTATTATTACGGAATTGCTTGTTTCGCGAAGCCGGTGCTGCAAGACAAACTCGCGGAAGGAAAACGCTTCATCTTTACAAAATGGATTCATCGCATCCTGCACTTGAAAAGTGAGACTGTTTTTCGCGAGGAAAAGATTTTGGAAGGTTTGCTGATCGCCGCCTCTCTCCACGCGACTTTCGATTTCTTGATGGGAATGAGCCAACACTTCACCGATATTGATTCTCCGAATGCTGCGAAGATTTGGCTGCTTGCGGCGGTGCCTTTCCTCGTGGGAGGATTTTTCTTGCTCACTTATTTACTCGATAAAAAAGAGGATCACAAAAATTATCGTGAAGTATGTGAAAAAGCGGAGTGCGATATTCTCGAAAAAAGTAGGATCAACGGAAAAACAGTTTGATTACCCCCAAATTCTCTCCACCCTAGAAAGAAAGTATTAGGCAGGTATGCTTCCCTCCTTCAAATTAACAAATTCCGGATTCGCTTTTTCAAATCTCCGTCTCTGCAAAGTTAACCCCCTAGATATCTAGGGGGTTAACGGTTTCGTGCAAGTGCTTCACCTTTGCAAATCTCCGTCTCTACTTTCTT